>NZ_JAHWLU010000128.1:0-13335 GCF_022134725.1 Buttiauxella sp. S19-1 | reverse complement strand
TTTGACTTTGAATTTCGGGTCCGGCTTAAATCGCCTCCATTTTGACTCCAGGTGGCAGGGTCCAGCCGTCGGGAACGGCTGGAGGGCGCGATCGTCGGGAACGAATCGCAACCGACCCTGACACGGAGGCTAAATGGAGGTTTACCGCTTGCGGCGATTTATTTGCCGGGAGTCCGGGTTCTTAGGGGGGCGACAGTGGCCCCCCTAAGACGTTCACCGGTTCGGTAGCGACATAAATACACTTTCGCCTGGTGAACGGAACCTTCTCCGGATCGGCAGGGGCCGCCCTTCAAAGATGCGTATAAGAGACACCTCCCCCCACAAGAGGCTGAAAAACCACTCCCCCCCGCCTGGCTTGCCCCACTCGCCGCAACTACACTTCTTCTGCACTCCGTGTATAAGAGGAATAAGTTATGTCTGTTGGACCCTACATCTTTTTTGACGGCACCTGCGAAGAAGCAATCGCGTTCTATCAACAAGCGGTGGGTGCTGAATTGCTGTTTAAAATGACGTTTGGCGAAATGCCAAAAGACCAAAATCAGTCGGCTGAAGGATGCAACAGCGGTTTTAACTGGCCAGACGATAAAATCATGCACGCTAACGTCCGCATTGGCGGCGGCGACGTGATGATGAGCGACGGCAATATGATGGATTCCGATAAAGCGAAGCACGCTGGCTATGCGCTGAGTCTTTCCAGTCAAGATGTTGCTGAAGGAAAACGCTGGTTTGATAACCTTTCCGCCGGTGGCGTAGTCACTATGCCGTGGAGCGAAACATTCTGGGCGAAAGGCTTCGGAATGTTTACCGACAAATTTGGCATTCCGTGGATGGTAAACGTCGAAAAACCGATGTAATCAGTTTTAGGGGCGACCGCCTGCGATAACAGGCGCCAGCCCCTTAATCCTAACGTGCAATCGCCCAGCTGATTGGGATTGCGCCCTGCCCGTGCAAATAGTCCTGTAACGGCTGCGGAACGTAAGGCCCTGCCAACCATTCCCCGGTCACCGCCGACTGCTGCGGCAATTCTGAACCGCCCGTCAACCGCTCAATAACCGAATGGTGAACCATCATTGATGAGGTCACTGGCGGAGGAAGTTGGCGCGGCAAAATGCGCAAATAACGGGTTGGCGGATACCAGTCACAATGCAGCGGCCCGAGCGGGTCAGCCGCGACGTCGCTGGGGGCGAGATTAATCCCCAAATCGTCGAGCGCATCGTGCATCCACAAATACGCGCCATTCGACAAACTACGATCCTCACCAGTATTGTCATACCCCCCGCCGACATCCTGATGAATACCGGGAAACATCACCTGCAAAATACGATCGCGGTTGTCCCACAGCACCGGGGCTAAATCGACGCGCTGTTCATCAATCGCCAACGCCTGTAGGCCATATTTGACCCTTGGATGCAGCTCGGTATTATTAAAGCGGAAAACGTTGTAACGCTTGTCATTGAAATATTTAGGAATGCCCATCTGTCCGACCGTTTCCCACACCGCCACCGCTTCAATGGAAGACGGACGCGTAATGCAGGTTGGGTCGACGCTGTCGCAAAAAAAACCCGGCAACTCGCGTACCACGCTGCCTAACAGACTGGGGCTCATTTCTGGTGAATGGGCCAGATACTGTGCCCACACCGATGAGGCAAAGCGCCAGGCTTCTTCTTTATTGCGCAGGTTTAAATTCAGCTTTTCACGGCTTAATAGCCCACGATCGATGATCATCTCCGCCAGTACCCGCGCGGTATAAGCACCGTGGCTAAACCCCACCAAATAGATCCTGTCGCCCGCTTGCCAGTGGCGGCTGATAAAGGTGTAGCCGCGCAGGATCGGCACGATCAAATTCGCGCCAAATACGCCACTTAACCGTTTTACCAGGCCATTATGCGGATCGCCCATGCCATAAATATACTTCGCCACTTGCACCACATTGCCGCTGTTATCCGTCAGCACTTTTTCTTGCTCATTGGCTAACAACAAACTCTGCTGGTCAACAACGCCTTTCAAATCAATAAATAACTGATAAACATTACTGGCTACAGTCTCATCATCAATTTTTGGTTCTACACCTGGAGCGGTCCATGTGCCATCGGCACAAAAAATAATATTCTTGCTCATCGCTGCCTTCCCAATGACCGACGGGTACTAGTAAGGAAATACAAAAACGAAGCGACTCACAATACGACAAATAGTTGATTAGCCTGATGACTTCCAGGCTGTGACTCACTCTTCATCATATCGAAATATAACGTTAACAAAATCGTCACACTTCATCGGCACCATGAGGCAACTTTTTAAGGAGCCTTGTGATGCAAAACATTATTCGCGTCAACAAACTGAGCAAAACCTTCAACCAGCATCAGGCGCTAAATGCCGTCGATCTTGAAGTCAACGAAGGTGAGATGGTCGCTCTGCTGGGGCCGTCTGGCTCAGGCAAATCCACCCTCTTACGCCATCTTAGCGGCCTGATTACTTCTGATAAATCAGCCGATTGCCATGTTGAATTGCTCGGCCGCACCGTCCAAAAAGCGGGCCGTCTGGCAAGCGACATCCGTAAAAGCCGCGCGCACACCGGCTACATCTTCCAGCAATTCAACCTGGTAAACCGCCTGACAGTACTGGAAAACGTGCTGATTGGCGCACTGGGTTCCACGCCGTTCTGGCGCACCTGTTTTAACTGGTTCACCCGCGAACAAAACCAACGTGCGTTGCAGGCACTGACCCGCGTCGGCATGACTCAGTTTGCTCATCAACGTGTCTCCACCCTGTCCGGTGGGCAACAACAGCGCGTGGCAATTGCCCGCGCTCTGATGCAGCAAGCAAAAGTGATTCTCGCCGATGAGCCGATTGCCTCACTCGACCCGGAATCCGCACGCATCGTGATGGAAACACTGCACGACATTAACCGTCTGGATGGCATCACCGTGGTGGTGACGCTGCACCAGGTGGATTACGCCTTGCGCTACTGCGAACGCATTGTCGCGTTGCGCCAGGGCCATGTGTTCTACGACGGAAGCAGTTCGGCGTTCGACAACGAACGGCTGGGAAATCTTTACCGCAGTATGGCTCGCGTTGATGCGGTCGCTGCCTAACAAATTTGTCATCTACCTCAAGGAACAGTCATGAGCTACAAAGCCGTAAAAGCACTAGCCTTTACCAGCCTGCTGAGCGTTAGCGCCCTGTTCAACGCAGCCCATGCGGATGAACAAGAAAAATCCCTGAACTTCGGCATTATCTCCACCGAATCGCAACAAAACCTGAAGCCGCAATGGGAACCGTTCCTGAAGGACATGGAGAAAAAACTGGGCATGAAAGTGAACGCTTTCTTCGCACCGGATTACGCAGGGATCATTCAGGGCATGCGCTTTAACAAGGTTGATATTGCCTGGTACGGCAACCTTTCGGCGATGGAAGCGGTAGACCGCGCTAACGGCCAGGTGTTTGCGCAGACCGTAGCGGTAGATGGCTCTCCGGGTTACTGGAGCGTGCTAATCGTTAACAAAGACAGCCCAGTCAACAACCTGCAAGACCTGCTGGCAAAACGTAAAGACCTGACGTTTGGTAACGGTGACCCGAACTCAACCTCTGGCTACCTCGTCCCAGGCTACTACGTTTTCGCCAAGAACAACGTTTCGGTGAACGAATTTAAACGTTCGGTGAATGCCAGCCATGAAACCAACGCCCTGGCGGTTGCGAATAAGCAAATCGACGTGGCAACCAACAACACCGAAAACCTCGAAAAACTGAAATCCTCTGCACCAGACAAACTGAAAGAACTGAAGGTCATCTGGAAATCGCCACTGATTCCGGGCGACCCAATCGTATGGCGTAAAAACCTGTCCGAAAACACCAAAGACAAAATCTACGACTTCTTTATGACTTACGGCAAAACGCCGGAAGAGAAAGAAATGTTGAGCCGCCTGGGTTGGGCACCGTTCCGTCCATCCAGCGACCTGCAACTGGTGCCGATTCGCCAGCTGGCGCTGTTTAAACAGATGCAGGGTGTGAAGGACAACAAAGGCATGGATGAGAAAGACAAAACCCTGAAGGTCAGCGAGTTGCAAAACCAACTTAGCGACCTGGATCGTTTGACTGCCGCACTGTCTGCGATGACCAGCGTGAATAAAGCAGTTCAGTAATCGCCTCAGGCCCTCACCCTCTCCCTCAGGAGAGGGGACAGACCGGTTTTCTCCCTCTCCTGAGGGAGAGGGCTGGGGTGAGGGCAAAGAAGCACAAACCAACGGAGCACTCCATGCAGCAAACCATTCAAATCGCCGCACCAAAACGTAGCTGGTTCTCGCTACTGAGCTGGGCGATTTTGTTAGCGGTCCTCGTAGCCTCCTGGCAAGGCGCGGAAATGGCACCGCTCACTTTGATTAAAGATTCCGGCAACATGGCCACCTTCGCGGCCGACTTCTTCCCACCTGACTTCAGCCAATGGCGTGATTACCTGGGGGAAATGTTTATCACCCTGCAAATCGCCGTTTGGGGCACCGCACTGGCTATCGTTATCTCCATTCCCTGCGGCCTGATGTGTGCCGACAACCTGGTGCCATGGTGGGTTTACCAACCAATGCGCCGCTTAATGGACGCTTGCCGTGCCATCAACGAAATGGTGTTTGCGATGCTATTCGTGGTCGCCGTCGGCCTCGGCCCCTTCGCAGGCGTCCTGGCACTGTTCATCCACACCACGGGCGTGCTCTCCAAACTGCTTTCTGAAGCCGTGGAAGCCATCGAACCCGGCCCGGTGGAAGGCATCCGCGCAACCGGCGCTAACAAACTTGAAGAAATCCTCTACGGCGTGCTGCCGCAAGTGATGCCGCTGCTTATCTCCTACTCGCTATACCGCTTTGAGTCGAATGTCCGTTCGGCAACGGTGGTCGGCATGGTGGGCGCAGGCGGGATTGGCGTGACGTTGTGGGAAGCGATTCGTGGATTCCAGTTCCAGCAAACCTGTGCGCTGATGATCATCATCATCGTCACCGTCAGCCTGCTGGATTTCATGTCGCAACGACTGCGTAAGCACTTTATCTAGGTGATGACGATGGCCACTCTTTTCCGTAGGGCGGATAAGCGCAGCGTCATCCGCCGTAAATGCCACACAGAGGATTGACTGAAAATGCACTTATCCAGACATCCGACCAGTTACCCGACACGTTACCAGGAAATCGCCGCGCTGCTAGAGCAGGAGCTGCGTAAAAATTACCACTGCGGCGATTACCTGCCAGCCGAAAGCCAACTGGCTGCACACTACGCCGTAAACCGCCACACGCTGCGCCGCGCCATCGATCAGTTAGTGGAAAAAGGCTGGGTGCAGCGCCGTCAGGGCATTGGTGTGTTAGTGCTGATGCGCCCGTTTGACTACCCGCTAAATGCGCAAGCCCGCTTTAGCCAGAACCTGCTCGACCAGGGAAGCCACCCCACCAGTGAGCGCTTACTCGCAGTACTGCGCCCGGCTTCCAGCCATGTCGCAGACGCGCTCGGCGTCACTGAGGGTGAAAACATTATTCACCTGCGCACCTTACGCCGCGTCAACGGTATCGCGGTGTGCCTGATTGACCACTACTTTGCTGATCTTTCGTGGTGGCCGGTGCTGCAACAGTTCAACCACGGTTCGCTGCACGACATCATCGAAACCCAGCTCGGCATCAGCCTTAAACGTACCCAAACACGCATCAGCGCACGCCGCGCTCAGGCTAAAGAAAGCCGCCAGTTGGAAATCCCCAACATGGCTCCGCTGCTTTGCGTGCGCACTCTCAACCACCGTGAAGGCGAAATCAATCCGGCGGAATACTCCGTCAGCTTGACCCGCGCCGACATGATTGAATTCACCATGGAGCACTAAATGGACGCACCGCAAATTGACATCGCACAGCGCCAGCAGTGGATGGCCGTGCTCGCCCACAGCCAGCCACAAGAACTGGCCGCACTTTGGGCAGAACTGAAACTAAATCCTGAATATCAAGTAATTCGAAAGTCCGAAACCGGACTTGTACAAATCCAGGCGCGCATGGGCGGCACCGGGCAACGCTTCTTTGCCGGAGACGCCACCCTGACTCGCGCCGTGGTTCAGCTTGCCAATGGTACTTACGGTTACAGCTACCTTTCAGGGCGCGATAAAGCCCACGCCGAACGCTGTGCTGTCATCGATGCGCTGATGCAAGAAAAAGTGCAGTTCCAGACTTTACAAGAAACCTTAATTGCACCGCTAGCCGCCAACCGCGAGCAACGCCTGGCCGCCCGTCGCACCCAAATTAACAGCAGCCGAGTCGACTTCTTCACTCTGGTTCGCGGAGATAACGCATGACCCTGATGACCGCTTTTAACCTGCCCGTGCAGGACGCCCAACAGAGCTTCCGTCGCCTGCTAAAAGCGATGAGCGAGCCAGGCGTTATCGTGGCGTTGCATTCACTGCAACATGGCTGGAAACCGCTAAACATCGCCTCCACCAGCGTGCTGCTGACGCTTGCCGACAACGACACTCCGGTGTGGATTAGCGAAGCGTTAAGCAATGACGTCACGCTGCAAAACGTCCGCTTCCATACCAACACCCCGATTTCCCAGACGCCGGAACACGCACAGTTTGCCGTTGCCGATAGCGCCATTACCGCTGAGCAACTTAACGCTCTGGCGCAGGGAACAGACGTGGCACCCGACACTAGCGCCACGTTGATTTTGCAGGTGTCGAGCCTGAGCGGCGGCCGCATGTTGCGCTTAACCGGCGCGGGCATTCTCGAAGAACGGATGATCGCCCCACAACTGCCCGACTGCGTGATTGACGAACTGACCGAGCGCCCGCACCCGTTCCCGCTGGGCATTGATTTAATCCTCACCTGCGGCGAGCGCCTGCTGGCCATCCCGCGCACCACTCACGTGGAGGTGTGCTGATGTACGTAGCCGTCAAAGGGGGCGAAAAGGCGATTACCGCCGCCCACCAATTGCAGGAACACAATCGCCGTGGCGATCAGAATCTGAGTGAGCTGAGCGTCGCGCAAATCGAGCAACAGCTTGGGCTGGCGGTCGACCGCGTGATGACCGAAGGCGGTATTGCGGATCGCGAACTGGCGGCACTCGCCTTTAAACAAGCCAGCGGTGACATGGTTGAAGCCATCTTTCTACTGCGCGCTTACCGCACCACGCTGCCACGCCTGGCGGTGAGCGAGCCACTGAACAGCGCGGAGATGCGTCTCGAACGCCGAATTTCCGCGGTCTACAAAGACGTACCTGGCGGCCAGTTACTTGGCCCGACGTACGATTACACCCACCGTCTGCTGGATTTCACTTTGCTGGCAAACGGTGAAACGCCAGAACTGAAAACGACTGATGACAACGCCGAACCTGCACCGCACGTTTTCAGTCTGCTGGCGAAACAGGGGCTGGCAAAAGCGGAAGAAGATAACGGCGAAAAACCCGATGACATCACCCGCCAGCCGCCGGTATACCCGTGCTCACGTTCATCGCGCCTGCAACAACTGGTGCGTGGCGACGAAGGTTATTTGCTGGCTCTCGCCTATTCGACTCAGCGCGGTTACGGCCGCAACCACCCGTTCGCCGCTGAAATTCGCAGTGGTTATGTCGACATGGAAATTGTGCCGGAAGAGCTGGGATTTGCGGTCAACATCGGCGAACTGCTGGTAACCGAATGCGAAATGGTCAACGGTTTTGTAGCACCTGTTGATGAAGACCCGCACTTCACCCGTGGCTACGGGCTGGTGTTCGGTATGAGCGAACGCAAAGCGATGGCCATGGCGCTGGTTGACCGTTCGCTGCAAGCACCGGATTACGACGAAACCGTAGCAGGCCCGGCGCAGGACGAAGAATTCGTGCTGGCTCACGCCGATAACGTCGAAGCCGCCGGGTTTGTCTCGCACCTGAAACTGCCGCACTACGTCGACTTCCAGGCCGAACTGGAACTGCTTAAACGTCTGCAAAAGGAACGTAATCGTGACTAAGGCACTCTCCGGCTACAACTTTGCTTATCTGGATGAACAAACCAAACGCACACTGCGCCGCGCGATCCTCAAAGCCGTGGCAATCCCCGGTTACCAGGTGCCGTTTGGCGGGCGTGAAATGCCGATGCCGTACGGCTGGGGAACCGGCGGTATTCAAATTACCGCCAGCGTGATTGGCGAAAACGACGTGCTGAAGGTGATTGACCAGGGCGCAGACGACACCACCAACGCGGTATCGATTCGCAACTTCTTCAAGCGTGTGACTAACGTGGCGACCACCGAATCCACTGCCGATGCCACGCTGATTCAGACCCGCCACCGCATCCCGGAAACGCCGCTGACTGAAGATCAGATCCTGATTTTCCAGGTGCCAATCCCTGAACCGCTGCGCTTTATTGAACCACGCGAAACCGAAACCCGCACCATGCACGCGCTGGAAGAGTACGGCGTGATGCAGGTGAAACTGTATGAAGACATCGCCCGTTTCGGCCATATCGCCACCACTTACGCCTATCCGGTGAAAGTGAATGAGCGCTACGTGATGGACCCGTCGCCAATCCCGAAATTCGACAACCCGAAAATGGACATGATGCCCGCGCTGCAACTGTTTGGTGCCGGGCGCGAAAAACGCATCTACGCGGTGCCGCCGTATACCCGCGTCGAGAGCCTCGATTTTGACGACCATCCGTTTACCGTCCAGCAATGGGAAGAGCCGTGCGCGATTTGCGGCTCGCAACACAGTTACCTTGACGAAGTGGTGCTCGACGATGCGGGCAACCGCATGTTCGTCTGCTCCGATACCGATTTCTGCCGCCAGAACAGCGAGGCCGCAAGTTCATGACTCAACCCTTACTTTCGGTCAATAACCTGACCCATCTGTACGCGCCGGGCAAAGGCTTCAGCGATGTTTCATTCGAGCTTTACCCGGGTGAAGTGCTGGGCATTGTTGGCGAATCCGGCTCGGGTAAAACCACGCTGCTGAAGTCGATTTCCGCCCGCCTCGCCCCACAA
This sequence comes from Buttiauxella sp. S19-1, assembly GCF_022134725.1. Taxonomy (NCBI): domain Bacteria; kingdom Pseudomonadati; phylum Pseudomonadota; class Gammaproteobacteria; order Enterobacterales; family Enterobacteriaceae; genus Buttiauxella; species Buttiauxella sp. S19-1. The sequence continues at coordinate 4,372 of NZ_JAHWLU010000128.1, read as the reverse complement.
AACGGCGAAGTGGTGTACCTCGATTCTTCTTTATATGACATGAGCGAAGGCGACCGCCGCCGCTTGCTGCGCACCGAATGGGGCGTGGTGCATCAACACGCGATGGACGGCCTGCGCCGCCACGTTTCGGCAGGTGGCAACATCGGTGAGCGTTTAATGGCGACCGGTGCGCGCCACTACGGTGACATTCGCGCTACCGCCGAGCGCTGGTTAGAAGAGGTGGAAATCCCGGCCTCGCGAATCGACGATTTACCGACCACGTTTTCCGGTGGCATGCAGCAACGTCTGCAAATCGCCCGCAACCTGGTGACGCATCCGAAACTGGTATTTATGGATGAGCCAACCGGCGGGCTGGACGTTTCCGTACAAGCGCGCCTGCTCGATTTGCTGCGCGGCCTGGTACGCGAACTGAATCTGGCGGTAGTGATTGTCACCCACGACCTGGGCGTGGCGCGTTTACTGGCAGACCGCCTGCTGGTGATGAAGCAAGGACAAGTGGTGGAAAGCGGCCTGACCGACCGCGTGCTGGACGACCCGCACCACCCGTATACCCAGTTGCTGGTGTCATCAGTGTTGCAAAATTGACATTTGTCGGATGACGACGCTAACGCGTCTTATCCGACCTACGAAAAATACACACTGCACACCTGTAGGTCGGATAAGGCGAAGCCGTCATCCGACGTCATGGCATACGTTTTAAGGAACCAATATGTACAGATTACGGGTTGAAAACCTGAGCAAAACTTTTGTGTTACACCATCAACACGGTATCCGTTTGCCAGTGCTGGCGAATGCCTCGCTGGAAGTGGAATCCGGCGAATGTGTGGTGCTGCACGGCCATTCCGGCAGCGGAAAATCCACCCTTTTACGCTCGCTGTACGCCAACTATTTGCCTGACCAGGGACATATTTGGGTCAAACATAACGACGCGTGGCTGGACATTGTGCAGGCTCCAGCGCGTGACGTGCTAGCAGTGCGCCGCCAGACCATTGGCTGGGTGAGCCAGTTTTTGCGCGTCATCCCGCGTATTTCAGCACTTGAAGTGGTGATGCAACCGCTGCTGGATTTGGGTGTTTCACGTGACGTCTGTGAAGACAAAGCGTCAATGCTGCTGACTCGCCTGAATGTGCCAGAACGCTTATGGAACCTGGCACCATCGACGTTTTCCGGCGGCGAACAACAGCGCGTGAACATCGCCCGTGGCTTTATCGTCGACTACCCAATTTTGCTGCTCGATGAACCGACCGCCTCACTGGATGCGAAAAACAGCGCCGCCGTGGTGGATTTGATTCTGGAAGCCAAAGCACGCGGTGCGGCAGTGGTCGGGATTTTCCACGACGAAAGCGTGCGCAACCTGGTCGCAGACCGCCTGCACAATATGGCAACCGTTGAGGCTAAAAATGATCATTAACAACGTCAAACTGGTGCTGGAAAATGAAGTGGTTAACGGCTCGCTGGAAGTGGCCGACGGCGTAATTCGTAATTTTGCCGACAGCCCAAGCCAGCTACCGCAAGCGCAAGATGGCGCAGGCGGCTGGTTGCTGCCGGGGTTAATCGAACTGCATACCGACAACCTCGATAAATTCTTCACCCCGCGCCCGAAAGTGGACTGGCCTGCGCACTCAGCGATGAGCAGCCACGATGCCTTAATGGTGGCAAGCGGTATCACCACGGTGCTGGACGCCGTGGCGCTGGGCGATGTACGCGACGGTGGCGACCGTCTGGATAACCTCGAGAAGATGATTAACGCAGTGATGGACAGCCAGGCGCGTGGTATGAACCGCGCCGAGCACCGCCTGCATCTGCGTTGCGAACTGCCGCACCACACCACACTGCCGCTGTTCCAGCAGTTGATTGAACGTAGCGGCGTGTCGCTGGTGTCGTTGATGGACCACTCACCAGGCCAGCGCCAGTTCGCAAACCTGGTGAAATATCGCGAATATTACCAGGGGAAATATCAGCTTAACGATGCCGACATGGACAGCTACGAAGCTGAACAGTTAGCACTGGCTGAACGCTGGTCACAGCCCAACCGCCTGGCGATTGCCGCCGAGTGCCGCGCGCGCAATATCGCGCTTGCCAGCCACGATGACGCCACCCGCGCTCACGTTGCAGAATCCCACGAGCTGGGCATTGTGATTGCCGAATTCCCCACCACGCTTGAAGCCGCCCAGGCCTCGCATCAGCATGGAATGAGCGTGTTGATGGGTGCCCCGAATATTGTGCGCGGCGGCTCGCATTCCGGTAACGTGGCGGCGCATCAGCTTGCGCAAGCCGGGCTACTGGATATTCTCTCTTCCGACTATTACCCGGCGAGTTTGCTGGATGCTACATTCCGCGTCGCCAGCGACGAATCAAACCGTTTCACCCTGCCACAAGCGGTGGCACTGGTGACGCGCAACCCGGCCAACGCATTGAATCTCGATGACCGTGGCGTGCTGGCAGAAGGCAAACGTGCCGATATGGTACTGGCGCATCTTCACGGTGACCACGTTCACGTCGGCCATGTCTGGCGTCAGGGAATACGGGTGTTCTGATGAGCAAAATTGTCTGGTTGATGGGGCCGTCTGGCTCCGGGAAAGACAGCCTGCTGACGGCACTGCGCCAGCAGGAGAATAATCAACTACTGGTGGCGCACCGTTACATCACCCGCGCTGCCGATGCCGGATGTGAAAACCATATCGCGCTGAGTGAAAAGGAGTTCGCTCAGCGCCAGCAACAGGGTCTGTTTGCCCTGTGCTGGCAGGCCCATCACCAAAGTTACGGCATCGGCATCGAGCTGGATATCTGGCTCGACTCCGGCTTCGACGTGGTGGTGAACGGCTCGCGCGAGCATTTAGCACAGGCGCGAGCGCGTTATGGCGAGGCGTTAGTGCCAATTTGTCTGCATGTTTCAACCGACGTTTTGCGCAAGCGTCTTGAAGCTCGCGGCCGCGAAACTGCACCACAAATCGAGCAACGCCTGCAACGTGCCGCCTTCTACGCACCGGATTTGGACGAATGTCTGATACTTAACAACGATGGCAGTCTGGCAGAGTCTGTCTTATCGTTTATGCGTCTGGTGAATAACCGACGCAACACGAACATCGTCCATTTTCGTCCGAAGGAACCGCGCCATGTCTGATGTCATTGAGGTAAAGCATATCGTCGAATTACGTCCCGCAACCGCTGCTGACAGCGATGCCGTATATAGGCTGATTTGCGAACTCAAACAGGCCCAGTTTGATCGCCAGGCATTTAATAATGGATTTGCGGCAAACCTCGCAGAACGCAATGTGCATTACCATCTGGCGCTGCTCAATGGCGAAGTGGTCGGCATGGTGGGTTTGCAGCTGCAATTTCATCTGCACCATGTGAATTGGGTGGGAGAAATTCAGGAACTGGTGGTGATGCCGCAAGCTCGGGGATACGGCGTGGGCAGCAAGCTGATGGCCTGGGCGGAACAACAGGCGCGCACTGCCGGAGCTGAGCTGACCGAGCTTTCCACCAGCACCAAACGCCTGGACGCCCATCGTTTTTATCTGCGCGAAGGGTATCAGCAGACCCATTTTCGGTTTACCAAGCCAGTGGAGACACTGAATGAGCCTGACACTAACCCTTAGCGGAACGGGCGGCGCACAACTGGTGCCTGCTTTTGGCTGTTTTTGTGCCGCCTGCGAGCGTGCTCGCAATAATCCGCAATATCGCCGTAAGCCTTGCAGCGCAGTGGTGAAGTTTAACGAAGCGGTGACGCTGCTGGATGCCGGGATTCCCGATTTAATGGACCACTGGCAACCTGCGGAATTTCAGCAGTTTTTGCTGACCCATTACCACATGGACCACGTGCAGGGTTTATTTCCGCTGCGCTGGGGCGTGGGCGAGAAAATCCCGGTCTACGGCCCTGCCGATGAACAAGGTTGCGACGATCTGTTTAAACACCCTGGCATTCTCGATTTCAGCCACACGCTTGAACCGTTTGTTGGGTTTACCCTGCAAGCGCTGCGTGTCACGCCCGTGCCGCTCAACCATTCCAAACTGACACTCGGTTATCTGTTTGAAACCCCGCACAGCCGGGTCGCGTGGTTATGCGATACCGCAGGCCTGCCGGAAAAAACGCTGAAGTTTCTGGCCAACAACAAGCCGCAGGTGATGGTGATTGATTGCAGCCATGAGCCGCGCACGCAGACCCCGAAAAACCATTGCGATTTGAATACCGTAATTGAGCTAAATAAACACATCGGCTGCACGCGTGTGGTCCTCACCCATATCAGCCACCAGTTCGATTGCTGGCTGATGGAGAATGCGTTACCCGAAGGGTGCGAAGCCGGGTTTGACGGGATGGTTATTCGGGTAGATTAGTGTCGGATGACGCTGCGCTTATCCGACCTACGAT
>NZ_JAHWLU010000127.1:0-13345 GCF_022134725.1 Buttiauxella sp. S19-1 | reverse complement strand
GTATTTAACGGGCAAAACAAACCGCCACTGACGCTGCCTGATGAAAAAAATCACAGCGGATTCGTTTCCCGTAGTTCGCTTGATGGCAGCGTTGAAGAGAGCCATCAACTGCGATTCGACGATAAAAAAGGCGAAGAACGCCTGGTGATTACCTCACAAAAAGATCTGCTGTTGACGGTGAAAAATAACGTCATCACTGAAATCACCAAACAAGTCACCGAAACCATCGGCGAAGGCCGTGCAACTGAAATTACCAAAGGCAATGAAACGTTAACCCTGAAACAGGGCGATCGTGCGCTGATGCTGGAAAAAGGCAACCACAATACCACGCTGAAAAGTGGCGATTACGCGCTTGATATCAAAGGTAATTTAAAAGCAAGCCTCAGTGGTGGCGAACATCAGATGGATATCAGCGGCGGTGGCAGCAAGGTGAAAGCCGATAAAGCCTGCGTGATTGAATCGACGCAAAGCATCGAACTTAAAGTGGGCAGCAGCAAGATATCTATCACCCCTTCTGGCATCACATTGAGCGCGACCACTATCAAGGTTGAAGGCAGCGGAACCGCAGAGCTGAAAGGCGCGATGGTGACAGTTAAAGGCAGCGGTATGACGCAAATTAAGGGTGGCGTGACCATGATTGGTTAAGGCGATGATGATGAAAGAAAAATTAATGACTCCAGAAGCTTTTGCCGGTTATCGCAGTGCTGACAGTGGCTATGAAAATGCACTCAATCTGATGGTTTCCGGCCAATGGGAAGATGCGCTTGCCAGCCTGGTACTTGATAAAACGCCAGAAAAAGTGCTCGGCTGGGTGGTGCAACAAGTCACACAGTTGCCATTAAATCCATCGGCTCTCCAGTGTGTGGCCGACATCAATCAGTGGCTGAAAACCCACGATGAAGGGCTGCGTCGGGATATTTTCCTGCAGGCGGAAAACCTCGGTTTTGATACCCCAGTCGGTGCGGCAGGGCTGGCGCTGTTCTGGATGCAGGGCAGCATGACACCCGACGAATTTGAGGCTGTTTATCCCGAAGCACATTTAGCCCCGTTGATGCTGCACTGCGCGCTGAAACAGTTGAGTGTCCTGCTGGCGGCAGATAACGCCCCGCTTATCGGTACACAAAACCTGCTTGCCCAATGGCACACCGTGCAAGGGGGTCATTAATGGGCCAGCCCGCTGCACGAGTCGGTGACATGCACGTTTGCCCGATGGTCACCCCCGGTTTGCCGCCCATCCCCCACGTCGGTGGGCCAATCACCACGCCGGGCTCTCCGACGGTGCTGATTGGCGGGGTTCCTGCCGCAACAGTCGGTTCAATGGCAGTGTGCGTCGGGCCTCCTGATTCAGTGGTTAAAGGCAGCACCAAAGTGCTGATTGGTGGCAAGCCAGCCGCACGGATGGGAGACAGCACGGCTCACGGCGGCACTATCGTTGTTGGCTGCCCAACAGTTTTGATTTCTTAGAGTGTGATGCAATGAAAACAAATTTTGATGAACTGTTGGTGCCGATTGGTGAAGAGCAACCCGCTGGTCGCAACGTTGAATATCAACAAATTTATGACGATATTCGCCAGGCGCGCGAAAGCGATCCTGATTATTTACCACAGGGTGAATGGGCAACCGAATTACGCAAGGCCGACTGGCTCAAAGTTATCCGTCTGAGCCGCGAAGTCTTGAAAAAGGAGAGTAAAGATCTCCAGGTCGCCTGCTGGTTTGTTGAGGGTTTAACTCAGCAAAACGGCCTGGCGGGTTTACTGGAGGGAACGCAGTTTCTGGCAGCGTTTCTCGAACGCTATTGGCAAACCGCCTGGCCTGAGCTGGATGAAGACGGTGCGGTTATTCGCCACAGCATTCTGAATCGTCTGGATCGCCAACTGGCGCTGATGTTGAACAGTTATCCGTTACTCGGGCAGCCAGAAAGCTCGCTGGACCACTGGCAAAAAGTGCTCCTTCAGGAACATCAATCCACCATGGCCCGCAGCCGTACTGATTCAGACAGTGACTTCTCGATGGAGACATTTAATCGTTGGGCACTCTCGCTTGTACCACAAAAAATTGTAACGCAGAGCGAAACACTTGAGCAGCTCATCGAAATGCTCAATCACCTGGAAGCGACCTACGACGAGGTCAACCCGCAGGCAGATTCATCTGCGCTGGGGCAAACGCGTAGCGTCATTGCCGAGATGCAGGACTTTATGAAACGGCTGTTTGACCGTGCGGCACCCGCTTATGACGACATCATGTCGCTCAATGTATTAGCGCCACAAGAAGCCGATTTATCTGCTGAATCCGCCATGTTTGCTGGCAGGACGCAAAAGCAGGAGATGTCGCGAGATTTAGCCATCAGCCAAATGCTGACAATTGCGCATTTTTTCCGTCAGACAGAACCCTCCAGCCCGGTCCCTTTTTTGATGGAGCGTGCGGCGCGTTGGGCGGGGATGACACTGACCGAATGGCTTGATGAAATGCTGGAAGACAAGAGCTGTATGCGCGACATCAACAAAGTACTAAAAGGGCAAGAAACAGAATGAAAGGTCAAATCAGCTTCGTGGGTCTGTTACTCAGCATGCTTATGCTTGCGGGGTGTAGCACGGGCGACCAGGAAGCGCGTCAGCAGTCTATTGACAAGGTATCTGCTCCGTTTGCCAGCGGTGCCATTACCCTGAACCTGCGTGCAGAGCCGGGGCTAAACAGCGTCAATGAGCTGCCGAACAGTTGTACGGTTTTGCTGTTACAGACCAAAGATAAACCGGCGCTGGATAAGCTATTGAATAATCCAACGCTGCTTAAAAGCCTGTTTGCCGGAGCGGGCAACGAAGGGGATGTATTACAGCTTGATCGCTATGTCGTGATGCCTGGACAAAGCAATATTCTGCATATTGATCGTGCACAGAATACGCGCAACCTGGCGCTGGTTGCCGGGTATTACCCGTTCCCGACTAAACAACACATGTTTACGGCAGAAATCCCGGTCAGCACGCACAGCACCGGCTGGTGGTCGCCCGTGTGGCAATCGGCACTTTCACCCGTCACATTTTCCGTCACGCTGGGCAGTGAAAGTATTGTCAGTGCCGGCGAACCCAATGAGACGGAAAACATCGCCCAGAACACCGCGCCCGTTGCCGTCGAGGAAAAAGGGTAATGTACAGCGAACAACAACAAATTTACTGGCACTCCGGGTTATATCTTCAACCGCAGCATTTTCAATCGCTTGATTTGCACCATGAGTGGCAGCTTGCCCAGCGCTTACAGCTCGCGCAACCTTATAATCATGGGTTGATTGAAGTCGAAATCAATAAAGCGGCGCTGGACGATTATGTGGTCAGTGTCGATCACATCCGCTTTATCATGCCTGGCGGGACATTCTTATCGATGCCAGGAAACTGCCAAATTGAAAAACGAAACTTCCGTGATATCTGGAAGCAACGCGACCAGACGCTGCCCATATGGCTGGCATTGCGTCGTTTTGATCCGCAGCACAGCAACGTCACGACGCTGGGAAAAGAGCACGATCGTGCGGTCACCCGTTGGGTTAATACCGGGGAAGATCGGGTGATGAAAGATGTCTACGATCATGCGCCAGACGCCACAGTCGCGCGCTTGTGTTACAACGTGCGCCTGCTATCAGATGCTGAAAAAGCCGATGCCGTAGATTGCGAATGCATTCCATTAACTCGCTTACGTTATCTCAATGACCGGGTCACGTTAGATGAGGCGTTTTCCCCGCCATCGGTGACGCTCTTTGGCTCCCAAAGCCTAGAGAAACTTATCGAAGCCATCTATTTTGAGCTGAGCGCCAGAGCCAGAAAACTGGAGGAATATAAACGTTCCGAACGTCTGGTGAACGATGCTGAACGTGGCGACCAGGTGACGCAGCTGCTGGCGATGCGCTCTCTTAATCGTGTCTTGCCGATGCTGAAAAACTATTGCCAGGCACGGCAGGTTCACCCCTGGACGGTTTACAACCTGCTCTGCCTGCTGATTGGCGAGCTTTCGTCCTTTAGCGACAGTTGTTCTTTTGACGGGCAGTGGCGAGACAGCGAAAGCAAGCTGCTGGATTATAACCATAATAGGTTGCTGGATTGCTTTGAAAGTGCACGCAGGACATTGATTTCCCTGCTGAACAGCCTGATTCTTGAGGACAATACGTATGTCACGCTTGAGAAAGATTCTCAGGGCGTTTTCAGCGGTGAGTTCAAAAGCCTCGAGTTTAAACAAAGCGAAACGGCGCTGTTATTGCTGCGTTCTGCCAGCATCCCGATGGAAAACCGCCAGATAAAAAACCAGGGCGGTATCAAGCTGGCACCGCCGCAAATGATCGAAATGTTAATCCAGCATGCTTTGCCGGGGATTCCGGTGAGTGCCTGCCGCCAACCTCCGCGAGGCGTGCCGAACCGTAGTGACTCTCACTATTTTGTTATCGAACAGGATAGCGACCTGTGGAGCAAGGTTATCAAAGGAAAAGGTATTTCCTGTTACTGGCCTGATATGCCGGACGATTTGCAGGTTCAAATTATTTTTGTGGTGCCATCATGATGAGTTTATTGAATTGTTATTTACCTTTATTCCGTCTGGTGACCACGTTATTGACTCAACCTCAATTACATGAGGATTACGCGGTTTTTCGCAGTCAGTGCATAGAGTTATTAGAGCAAGCATTATGTGAATCTGAATTGCACCATGAACAACAAGAATGTGAAGATGCTTATTTTGCGGTGGTGCTTTATTTAGATGAACGGGTGTTATGTTCGACCATTTCCTGGGTTAAGGAGTGGCGCGCAGCATTACTGCAAAAGCATTACTTCAATATTTCTGTTGGTGGCGAAGAGTTTTTCACCCGCCTTGATACCCTCGATAAAACCAATACGCCATTAAGAATGGTGTTTCTGTTTTGTTTATTGATGGGCTTTCACGGGAAATATACCCAACACGATGCCCAGTTATTACAACAACGTATTGATAGTGAAAGAGAGTGCTTACCCGAAGCCTGGCGACAGTGGCCAAACGAGGCAAACCTGGTTGAACCTGGCTCAGGAACCCTTAGCGGAAACCAACAAACGCGTAAAAAATTGCGGCAACGTAAAGGGTTGCTGTTGTCATTACCGTTATTTATCTATGCCCTTATGTTAGCTATTGGTTCAGGTTTTTTTACCGGGTAATAAAATGTTTAAAAAACTGATTGAATTTTTTGCATGGGCAATATTGCTGTGCTTGCTATTTGTTTTTTGTTTGTGCATTGCGGTGATTAGTGAACGCTCTTTTACCGCTGCGGTTATTCTGTGGTTTGCATTAATTATTGCTGTTTTAGTGGTTCGTTTAATCTGGTTTTCGCTGCGCGGGATCTCTCAGAGCAAATATGTTCTTTATTTGAAACAGCGCTTAACGCTGACCCGAATGGAACATGTTCTGTTTGAACACTGGAAAGCGGGTGAGTCGGTGATTAAACGCATCAAAAGGCGTAAACAGCACCTACCCTGGTTTATCTTAACGGGTAAACGCAGCGGTAAAACCACGCTGATGGCGAGTGCTGGTCTGCCCCTTTTTTCAAACGAGCCTGAAAGTGCACTGGTGGTGCCTACGCGCACCCTGCGCTGGTGGTTTTTCCACTCCTCCGGTTTCCTTGACCTTTCGAGCCATTTCCTCAGTAAAACGCCTGCTTTTGAACGCGGCTGGCTCAATCTGGTTAACTGGTGTCAACGCGTACCTTCTCCGGCGGGCATTGTGGTGTGCGTTTCCATCGCGGATTTACGGGGAAAAGAGGCGGCAGATTTACATCTCAATGCCCGTCTTGTTCGAACGCAAATCGAGCCATTGATTAAAAAACTTAAGCGCCGTTTGCCGGTCTACCTTTTTGTCACCTGTTGCGATCAAATCGCTGGTTTTAGCCAGTGGGCAAGCAAACTTTCACCTGCTCAGCGTCAGCAGGCGTTGGGCTATTACTGGCTGACTTCGCCGGTTGTTGATGGTAAAGACCCCGCTTTGCTTGACCCGCTCTTTACCTGCGTGAAAGACGGGCTGGATAAAGTCCGGGTCAGCATGTTGTCTGGCGGTGATCCCGATAATGACACTCTCGCATTGCTGGATTTCCCGGAACAACTGATGCAGTTGCAGCCTGCTTTGCAGCGTTATCTGGCGGCATTATGTGAACCCGACGCTTACTTCGAACCTGCACAATTAGGTGGGATTTGGTTCAGCGCCACCGAACAGGTAAGTAAAAATAGCGCCGCACGCAAAGCGCTATTTACCCATAATCTGATCAGCCACTTGCTGCCAACGCTTAGCCGCCAGCGGGAAATCGCGCCGATCGGGTTTAGCCGCCGTTATTTTCAACGCTGGGGAGTCACGACCTTTAGTGTGCTGGCGTCGCTCTACCTGGCCTGGAGTGGAGCGAGCAGCTACGGCCTGGGGGCCGGGAACCTTCAGGATATGACGCCTGAGCAGCAGGTTCAGCAACTTAAAGGTATTGAGAGCTGGAACGAATCACCGTTGCAGCATCTGCTATTCGTGCCGTTGCTTAATCAGCGGCACCACCAGCTGGAAGAAACGATTCTGGCGGCCACTCCGCGCAGCACGGTCAACATGCAGGCGGCTGAACAACGCTATCAGCAATTGTTTGCTGAAGCACTGCCGCAGGGGAAACGCGAGTTAGTCCTGAACCTGGCCAGCGCCATTATGACCAAACAGGCAATGCTCGATGGGCAGTCACTTGCCGAACTGGAAAAACACCCTCCCGTGTCTCCGTTGTTGAGCCTGACCGGTGCGGACTCTTCGTTACCTCTGGCCTATGACATCGCGCTACAGCGTGAGTTATTACAGCAACCCGCCGGCGCGGAACAACTGAATTCATTACGCAAACTGTTGGGGCAACTGGTCAACAGTGATACTTCCTGGACATGGCTGATAGCCCCTTCCCAGGCACTGACGCCGGTTAACCTGGTAGATTTCCTGCCCTGGGCACAAAACAATGTGCAGCTCGATGGCCTGTGGACGGTACAAGGATCGGTGCAAATCCAGCACTGGCTGGATACAGTCCGGCAAGCGGCGGGTAAAAATGTCAACATGCCGGTACTGGCAGCCTTTGAACAAAACTGGAACACACTGCGCCAGAACCAATGGATGACCCTGATACTGGCGATGAGCAACCAGCCCGCACCGGTGCTAAATGGGGCTCAGTGGCAATCTACCCTGGTGTCAATCGACCAGGGCAATAGCCCGTCAATGGCATTTGCCCACTATGCCACGGAACAACTTGCCGATATTCCCGGCCAGGATGCCAGCCGCTGGCTGCGGGAACTGCGTCAGCTAGAAAAACTGCAACAGACTCCGCTAAACGGCTCAGTGATGAACACCGCCGGCCGCCTGGAAAAAGCGTTCTTACAGAAAGTGGCGAGTATTATCAAGCTGGACAACAAAACGCTAAATAGCGCGGTGAGCGACCTCAATATTAAAAATTGGCTGGCCTGGAAAGGGAGCCTGCGCGCTGCCGTTTCTGATGCGTTTGTCACGCCAGTAAAAAGTGAGCGACTCACCCGTGGTTTATTTCTGAGTGGGGAAGATGCTGCGGCTAATCCTTTGCAGCAACTGGACACCCGCTTTGCCACGCTGCGCAAAAGTGTTTCCGCAGAACAAGATGACTTCGCGCTCAATGCCGTCTGGGCTTTATATAAAACCGATGCTCACTGGCTGGTGGCGCATGCCATGCAGCGATCGGGCTGTTGGCTTCAGGATCAATGGCAAAGTCGGGTGCTGTGGCCGATGGAAAAAAATGCCGCACGTCTGGATTACAAAGAACAGCAAGAATTGAGCGGGCAATACCTCGCTGATTTTATTCGCGGGCCAGCAAAAAGTGTTCTTGTAGTGGGGGACAACGGGCCAGCGGCGGGGCAGTTTGATGGCCTGACAACCGGCCTGACGCCCGAGTTTTTGCGGATGGTTAACCACGTTCTGCGCCCGGATGATGTGCTGGCCATGCCAGAACGTGACAGCACGCGCAATGATGATGTGCTGGCATCCCTGAAAGAACAGCAGAGCAAACTTGAAACTCAGATAGCGGCGCTGGAAGCAAAATCCATCGAGATCACGCTAAAAAGCCAGCCTGCGACCATTCCTGGTGGCGCACGTCTGATGCCAACCGGCACGCGTGTGACGCTGTTTTGTGATGAACAACGCTGGACTCTCAGCAGCATGAACTTCAGCGAACAGGCACCTTTCCGCTGGCGTCCTGGCCACTGTAGCCGCATCACGCTGGTGGTGAACTTCCCTGGTTTTGACCTGACGTACGAGTACTTTGGCGATTCGGCCTGGACTGACTTCCTTGAAGACATGTCCGACGGACAGCATCGCTATCTTGCCAGCGACTTCCCTGAAGATGCTGCGCAACTCGACGCCATGGGCATCAAAGAAGTTCTGGTGCGCTACCAGACGGGGCCGCAAGACAAGGTTCGGGAAACCTGGCAGCAATGGCAGGCGCTCAACCAGTCACTAAACGACAATGCCGATGCACAACTTGAGTTGCAGGACAAAAAAGCGCAGCAGCGCTCAGCGGTGCCAAATAATCATTTCTCTCAATTGCCCGCCCGCATTGCTCAATGCCAGTGAGCGCCTGGGGTCATTTTTAAAAAATAGTGAATGGAATCAGACAATGGGTAGCTACCTGAAAAAAGTTGTGGAAAGACTGAGTACTGAAGCGCGCGGTTGCCTCGATGCCGCGATAAGCCTGGCGGTGAGCCGTACCCACCATGAAGTTGAGGTTGAGCATTTACTGCTGGTGTTGATAACCCGTAAGCCCGCCATGATTGAGCAGTTATGCCTGATTGCAGGCCTGCAAGGGGATGTGTTACTTGAGGCGCTGCAAGTTAGCCTGAACCAGCAACGCAGCGGCAATACGCGTAGCCCGGTGCTGTCTGAATCTTTGGTCGAGCATCTGGAAATGTCCTGGCTGCATGCCAGTGTCTGCTGGCAACAAACACAACTGTCGGTGCAGGCGCTGATGGGATGCTTGTTCGTGGATGCCAAACGCAGCCAGGCGCACTTTGCGCCAGTGCTACAGCAAGCGCTGTTATGCAATAGCGAAAAGGCAGAACAGTTTCTGCACGAAGCTTGTGCTTCGTCTCGTGCTGCGGCGGCAGCCCACGCCGACCACAATATAGATTCCGCGCTGAAAAAATTTACGCGCAACCTGACTGAACAGGCGCGAAACAGCACGCTGGATCCGGCTTTGGGCCGTGAGTCGGAAATTCGCCAGATTATTGATGTGCTCCTGCGTCGTCGCCAGAACAACCCTGTTTTGACCGGGGAACCAGGTGTAGGCAAAACGGCTTTAGTGGAAGGGCTGGCGCAACGCATCATCGAAGGCACCGTGCCTGATGCGCTAAAAAATATGGAAATCCTCTCGCTGGATATGGGGTTACTCCAGGCCGGTGCCAGCGTAAAAGGGGAATTTGAGCAACGTCTGCAAACCCTGTTACGCGAGGTGAAAGAGTACCCATCTCCGGTGATTTTATTTATCGATGAAGCGCATACCCTGATTGGTGCAGGCGGCCAGGCGGGGCAAAATGATGCAGCTAACTTGCTCAAACCGGCACTGGCGCGTGGCGAAATGCGCGTGGTTGCGGCAACAACCTGGGCGGAATATAAAAAATACTTCGAGAAAGATGCCGCTCTGGCTCGCCGTTTTCAGGTGGTCAAAGTTGCCGAGCCGGATGAAGAAACCGCCATCGCGATGCTGCGTTCACTTAAACCTGCGCTCGGTAAACACCATAACGTGCAAATTCTGGAAAGCGCGCTGGTTGCGGCTGTGCGGCTTTCCGGCCGTTATATCTCAGGTCGCCAGTTGCCGGATAAATCAATCAGCCTGCTGGACACCGCCTGCGCCCGCGTCGCGGTTTCTCAATGCCATGCCCCTAAAGAGATTGAAGATCTTAATGCCTTACTGAACAACCTGATTGCCGAGCGCGAAAGCCTGCAAAAAGAGGGGGGCAAATCCCCACGCCTGGAATGGCTGGATAAGCGCGAGAAAGAGATAAGCCTGAGCCTGAGCCAGTTGCAGCCGGTATGGCAACAGCAACAGGAGCTGGTGGCGCAAATCAATGGCACCGAAGACAGTGCGCAAATCGCCGTATTACGCGGGCAATTAGCCGAGCTTCATAAAGATCAGGCGCTGGTCTATGACTGCGTGGATGCCACCTGTGTGGCAGACGTCATTGCCGGGTGGACGGGTATTCCGCTGGGCAGAATGATGGAAAAGGAGCAACAACAGCTCGGTGATTTGGTGGCGCGCCTCGAAGCGCGGGTTATCGGCCAGCCACATGCGCTGGCAGAAATCGCCCAACAGATCCGTATCGGGCGCGCCAACCTGAGTGACCCGGCCAAACCGACCGGTGTTTTCATGCTGGCGGGTCCATCGGGGGTCGGTAAAACGGAAACGGCGCTCGCGCTCGCGGAACTACTCTATGGCGGCGAGCAGAGCCTGATTACCATCAATATGTCGGAATACCAGGAAGCCCATTCGGTTTCCGGCCTGAAAGGTTCGCCTCCGGGCTATGTCGGCTACGGTCAGGGCGGGGTGTTGACTGAGGCGGTGCGCCGTCGTCCGTACAGTGTGGTGTTACTGGATGAAGTCGAAAAAGCGCATCCGGACGTTATGGAAATCTTCTATCAGGTGTTCGATAAAGGGGTCATGGACGATGCCGAAGGCCAGCAGATTAACTTTCGCAACACGCTGATTATTCTGACCAGCAACCTGGCAAGCGATTTGGTGATGGAGGCCTGCCTGGCCGGTGATGCGGATAACAAAAACCTGACCAGGCTGATCCGCCCTGAATTTGACCGTTTCTTCCGCCCGGCGCTAATGGGCCGCTTGCGTTTGATCCCTTATCTGCCTGTTGTGGGTGAAACGCTGGCGAAAATCATCCGTCTGAAGATTAACAAAGTGTGTGAACGCTTTGCTCATGCCGGGGAAGGGGATTGCGTACTGACTTACAACGAGAAAGTGGTGGAGTTTGTCGCCAGCCGTTGTCAGGTAGCACAAAGCGGAGCGCGGGAAATCGACGCCGTACTTAATAGCGAGCTGCTGCCATTGTTGACTGACCGACTGCTGGCAAGCGAAGAAAAAGCCGACGTTCGTTTACAGCTTAGCGTTGCCAGAGGGCAACTCACGTTAGCAAAACAGCCTCTGTCAAAACGCGCGGCGGCCAAAGCTCAGGCGTAAAGCGCTAAGGAACAGTATGAAATCGATGGTAAATCTCAGGGCATTAAAAATTAATAGCCATGATCCACGGCTCAGCAAAGCATTTTTGTTACTCAGCAGTGAACTTAGCCACCTCAATGGTGCGCTTTCTGGCGCCACAGACTGGAAAATGCTGGAGGATAAGTGCTTCCAGCTCTTTCGGGATTACGGCTACGACTTGCAAAACGGCGTGTGGTTTTGCCTCATCAATATGCAGCTGAAAAGCTGGGCAGGATTAGCCGAGGGACTGGATCTTCTCACCACAGCTTTTACCCATAACAATGTGCGCTGCTGGCCACCGGTGGCTGCTGTGCAGGCGCGGCAATCTTTGATTGACTGGTTTTGTGCCAATGTCGCGACGCACATTTACACCCTGAAGTATGGCCCGGAAAACAACGGTGAAATGCGCTCGGTGGAAAGAAGCATTGGTGTACTGTACGAATACTCGAAAAATCTGCAATCACGCAGCCATGATTCGCTAAAAAATCTGCACTATTTTTTACAGGTTCGTTGCCGCTCT
This sequence comes from Buttiauxella sp. S19-1, assembly GCF_022134725.1. Taxonomy (NCBI): domain Bacteria; kingdom Pseudomonadati; phylum Pseudomonadota; class Gammaproteobacteria; order Enterobacterales; family Enterobacteriaceae; genus Buttiauxella; species Buttiauxella sp. S19-1. The sequence continues at coordinate 1,598 of NZ_JAHWLU010000127.1, read as the reverse complement.
GTCCCTTATCCGGTGCAGAAAGTGGTGGCGAAAACGCCCTCTACGGTGAGTGCAGTAAAGCCGCCGACAGTAAAACTGCCGATAGTAAAACCGGAACCGTTGCCAGAACCAATATTGATGCCGGAAATGGCGCTGGCGGTACCGGCTCAACGCCCGTTACTGTGGGCGCTGGGAGGAATGGCGGCGGGTCTGGGATTGAGTCTGGTGGTTGCGGCAGGTTGGTACACTCTTCAAACCCCGAGTTTAAGTGAAAAGCTCGTCGCATCGGTGGCGCAATTAGAGCAAGGCGGCATTCAGGCTGAGTCTGTATGGCATGACGTGCCGCCGGAGAAAATTCAGCAACAAAAGCAGGCTATTTTGCAGCAGGCAGGTGCAACGCTTAACTGGCTCAGCACCCAACCCGCAGATGCATTAGTGGGGCGGGGTGAACGTTTATCTGACTTATTACAGCAGCATTTCCCGAATAATGAGGTGAGTGCGCAATGGCTAACAGCGTTGAAAGAGAAAGCAGGCAGTATTCCAGCTCTGGATGGCTATATTAAAGCGAACAAACATCTGGATGAACTGGATGCCCGCTTATTAAATGCCGAGAAGACTCAGAGCAAATATATGACGGTGTCGGAGTTAAAAACGGCGGTTTATCAAATCAGGCAGGATTTACAAAGTAATGGCGCTGCGGCGGAAACATTGTTGTGGGAAGTACAGCAAACGGGTCCCGAGAAACGTGACCCGGCGGTGATGAAGAAAATAGAGCAACGGATCGAGGCATTAAATAGCCGCTATCTTCTCCTGAAAGAGAAATGATTCTATCTTTTAATTTTACTGTTTGTAGATTATTGAAAACACTGGCAACTTCTTTATACGTATGTCGGAAGTTGCTTTTTATTATCTTAACCGGATGAGCGTCTTTACAAAGGAATGATCACTATTCCGGCCTGGTATATTAATTTTTAATGCATAATTTTTATCACGTAACGTATTGCACGCCACAGCGATCCTTTTGGGTGTCCAGATATACTGTTCGCCACCAAATAACCCAAATGCCTTATGGTATAAAGGTGACCCTTTTAACCCAGCCTTGAGAACCCGACTGACAACAGTGGCGCAGTTTTTTGACAGCGGAGAAAAAGACGGAATGGCACTGCTCTTTATTTTATGCCATTCTTTCAACATGTTATAAGTATTTAAATCTCTCAGCCCATAAATAACATGCGGGCAATCAGCTTCATCATGAACATCACTCTTATAATCACTGGTGAAAAATTCAAACTTATGCGTTGAGTTATTGAAAGAACCTTCCCTATAGGCTGGTGTTTTTTTTACGTAGGAGGAAAGTTTGGATTTGGTTTTCCCTGGCCACCAACTGATATAAGGGCTGTTGTCGTCTAAGTCGCCAATCAGCATGGCTGCATGCCCCAGATGATGATCCTCAGGATACCAGATGAAAACCCAGGCATTTATTTCACCGGTAAAGGTACAGTTTTTGGCTTTTAGAAGAGCAACATCACAAAGTTTCTTTAAATTTTCAAACATAAAGACTCTAAATATAAAAGAAGAAGTATTGGAGAATTTTGAGTGGACGTTTTAGTTTCATTGTT
>NZ_JAHWLU010000126.1:0-13415 GCF_022134725.1 Buttiauxella sp. S19-1 | reverse complement strand
AACGAATCGCAACCGACCCTGACACGGAGGCAAAATGGAGGTTTACCGCTTGCGGCGATTTATTTGCCGGGAGTCAGGGTTCTTAGGGTGACGACGGTGGTCACCCTAAGACGTTCACCGGTTCAGTGGCTATATGAAACACTGAACATCGGGTGAACGGAACTGTCTCCCGGCTCACAGAGATGTGACCAAGAGACAGCTCCATCAGGGAGAGGGCCAGGGTGAGGGCATCCAGGCCTAAATCAATTTCAAAGTTTGCACACAAGTGCGCTCTCAGTCACACCTCGTCCGTTAATCGCACTATTTTTTAACATATTCAGAATATTTTCCCCGATGCATTTATATTTCCTGCCATACTCTCACCCCGTTGTGACTCGCTTCACAGCGTTTTCCGCTATATGGATTCGAGTGGATGCTCAAATCTATGATAGGTGTCGCGGTTAACAACCAATAAACAACCCTACAATCTCAAGCAGTACAAATTGGCTAAGGAGCAGTGAAATGCGAGTTAAAGGCATAACCCCGCAAGATCTCAAGGCTTATGGAATTCATGACGCAAGTGAAGTGATTTATAACCCTGATTACGACACCTTGTACCACGAAGAACTAAATCCCAACCTGGAAGGTTTTGAGCGCGGCATAGAAACAAATCTCGGTGCAATTGCTGTTGATACCGGCATTTTTACCGGTCGTTCCCCGAAAGATAAATACATTGTCCGTGATGACACGACGCGCGATACCCTGTGGTGGGCGGATAATGGTAAGGGTAAAAACGATAATAAACCGCTCAGCGAAGAAACCTGGCACCATCTGAAAGACCTGGTCACCAACCAACTGTCTGGAAAACGCCTGTTTATTATTGATGCTTTCTGCGGTGCAAACGCAGATACCCGTCTTTCAGTGCGTTTTATTACCGAAGTGGCCTGGCAGGCTCATTTCGTTAAAAACATGTTCATCCGTCCTACAGACGAAGAATTAGCCACCTTTGAAGCTGATTTTGTGGTGATGAACGGTGCAAAATGCACTAACCCACAGTGGCAAGAACAGGGTCTGAACTCTGAAAACTTCATCGCTTTTAACCTTACCGAACGCGTGCAACTGATTGGCGGGACCTGGTACGGCGGCGAAATGAAGAAAGGTATGTTCTCGATCATGAACTACCTGCTGCCGTTGAAAGGCATCGCCTCAATGCACTGCTCAGCAAACGTCGGCGAAGAAGGCGATGTAGCTGTGTTCTTTGGTCTGTCTGGCACCGGTAAAACTACGCTTTCTACCGATCCAAAACGTCGCCTGATTGGCGATGATGAACATGGCTGGGACGATGACGGCGTGTTCAATTTCGAAGGCGGCTGCTACGCAAAAACCATTCGTTTATCCAAAGAAGCAGAACCGGAAATCTTTAATGCGATTCGCCGTGATGCGCTGCTGGAAAACGTCACCGTGCGTGACGATGGTTCTATCGACTTTGATGACGGTTCTAAAACCGAAAACACCCGTGTTTCCTACCCGATTTACCATATCGATAACATCGTTAAACCGGTTTCTAAAGCGGGCCACGCCAACAAAGTTATCTTCCTGACCGCTGATGCCTTTGGCGTTCTGCCTCCGGTTTCACGCCTGACGGCAAATCAAACTCAGTACCACTTCCTGTCTGGCTTTACTGCCAAACTGGCCGGTACAGAGCGCGGTGTCACAGAGCCTACACCAACGTTCTCCGCTTGTTTCGGTGCTGCATTCTTGTCTTTGCACCCGACTCAATACGCAGAAGTGCTGGTCAAACGCATGCAGGCCGCAGGCGCTCAGGCTTATCTGGTTAATACCGGCTGGAACGGCACAGGCAAACGTATCTCCATCAAAGACACGCGCGCGATTATTGATGCGATTCTGGATGGTTCTCTGGACGACACTGAAACCTTCACGCTACCAATCTTTGGCCTTGCGGTTCCAACTGCGCTGCCAGGTGTTGATACCCACATTCTGGACCCACGTAAAACCTACGCATCCCCAGAATTGTGGCAGGAAAAATCTGAGCAACTGGCTAAGTTGTTTATCGAGAACTTTGATAAATACACTGACACTCCAGCAGGTGCAGCACTGGTGAGTGCAGGGCCGAAGCTGTAATTCGCACTGTAATTGATAGTAAAAAGCCCTCTCAATCTCTCTGAGAGGGCTTTTTTTATTCCCGCTCGTTATTGAGAGGCTGAGGAGATTTATTCATCGGCAACGGCAAATAAGCCTTTATCCGCAAACCACCGCGTTCGCTAACGCCGATGTCCAGCAAGCCGTTATGGTTGTCGATAATACGTTGCACAATCGCCAACCCTAAACCGGTACCGCTGGTGCTGCGAGCACTGTCGCCGCGCACAAATGGCTGGAACAGATGCTTGAGCTGGTCAGGTTTAATCCCTGGGCCGTCGTCCTCTACCTGGAACCAGGCACGGTTTAACTCACCGCCACTGCTGACTTTAATCCAGCCATTACCGTAACGCGCGGCATTAACCACCATATTGGCGGCAGCACGTTTAATGGACAACGGATGGATATTCACCAGCAATTCGCCTGCTTGCAGATCGGTGTCGATTTCCCGCTCGTAACCACTTTCCGCGGCCACCACTTCACCCAACACACTGTTGAGATCGGCAGTCTCCAGCGGCATCTCTTGCCCGGTACGCAGGTAATCGATGAACTGCTCGATTATCGCATTACACTCTTCGATATCTTTGTTAATCGACTCGGAGAGATAGCCATCTTCCTCACTCATCATTTCTGTTGCCAGACGAATACGAGTGAGCGGCGTACGTAAATCGTGGCTGACACCCGCCATTAACAGCGTGCGGTCATCGGCGAGCTGCTTCACACCGGCGGCCATATGGTTAAACGCCCGGGTAACTGAGCGCACCTCTGACGCGCCATATTCACGCAACGGCGGCGGAATAATACCTTTACCGACCTGCAAAGCGGCGTGTTCCAGGTCAACCAAGGGTCGGTTCTGGATACGGATAAACAACCATGCACCACCAATCGCCAACAGCATTATCGCCAGCGTATAGCGGAACAACGGTGAGAAGTCGCCCTGATGGATTTCAGTCAGTGGTACACGGACCCAAATATTCGGCGACAGCCACGTCTTCAGCCAGACAACCGGCGAGCTCTTGTTAACCTCAACGCGAACTTCGGTTGGGCCACCCAATTGCTGCGCCATTTGATGACTGAGGAATTCGTAATGCTGCGCCCAGCGCAAACCCGCGTCTTCCGCCGCTTCATTGGAATAGAGAGAGATTCCCAACTCACGATAGATTTCACGCCGAAAAGCAGGCGGAACCACCAGTTGCGTACCATCTTCGAGTTGCAGTTTATCGGTCATCAGCATACGAACTTCGTAAGCCAGTACCTTATTAAACTGTTGCAAGCTCGGCAGAATGGCAAAGTTCAACACCACAAGATAGGTCGTCACCAGGCTGACGAACAGCAAGGTGACAATCAGTAATAACGTGCGGGCAAACGAGCTTCTGGGGGAGAAGCGGACTCGCCTCATGCCTTGGAACCGTCCGGCACAAATACGTAGCCCAGGCCCCAAACGGTCTGGATATAGCGTGGATGCGCAGGATCTTCTTCGACCATGCGACGCAGACGAGAAATCTGCACATCAATTGAGCGTTCCATCGCACTGTATTCACGGCCACGGGCCAGGTTCATCAGTTTATCGCGTGATAACGGTTCGCGCGGATGGCTGACCAACGCTTTCAGAACCGCGAACTCGCCGCTGGTTAATGGCATAGGCTCGTCTTCACGGAACATCTCACGGGTGCCGAGGTTCAGTTTAAACTTACCAAAGGCGATAACCGCTTCTTCCTGAGAAGGTGCACCAGGCAGCTCATTAGCCTGACGGCGCAGAACAGCACGGATACGTGCTAACAGTTCACGCGGGTTAAACGGTTTTGGAATGTAGTCATCAGCGCCAATTTCCAGGCCAACGATGCGGTCAACTTCTTCGCCTTTCGCGGTCACCATGATGATTGGCATTGGGTTGCTTTGGCTGCGCAGACGGCGGCAGATAGACAAACCATCTTCGCCTGGCAACATCAGATCAAGGACCATCAAATGGAAGGATTCACGGGTTAGCAGGCGATCCATCTGTTCTGCGTTAGCAACGCTACGGACCTGGAAGCCTTGTTCGGTGAGGTAACGTTCCAGCAGCGCACGCAGGCGCATGTCGTCATCCACGACCAGAATCTTATAATTCTCTTGCATTCTTATACTCCCAAAGGCTCGAACAGTGAGTGCGTATTCTTAAAAAACTGCGGCGTTACGACCAGTCAATTCTGGTATATATTCTAGTCGAAATTGTTACAAAGCATATTAAACAGATGGTTATAGGCACTTTTTCAGCAAAAATAATGACGTAGTTCGCAGATCTCCGGGATTGCCATCACCCTGATAATTCGGTTTAAATCACCTTTATTGTGCTACCCATTCAAGGCTTGATAATGAAAACGCCACTGATTACCCGTGAAGGCTACGAAAAGCTCAAACAAGAAAAGGACACTTTGTGGCGTGAGGAGCGTCCTGAGGTGACAAAAAAGGTTACCTGGGCGGCAAGTCTGGGCGATCGCAGTGAAAATGCCGACTACCAGTACAACAAAAAAAGGCTGCGAGAAATAGATCGTAGAGTGCGATATCTCACGAAATGCCTCGAACAGCTGAAAATTGTCGACTATTCGCCGCAACAAGAAGGCAAAGTGTTCTTTGGTGCGTGGGTAGAGGTTGAAAATGATGATGGCAACCAGCTGCGTTTTCGCATCGTCGGTTATGACGAAATCTTTGGTCGCAGAGATTACATCTCGATTGATTCCCCGATGGCACGTGCGCTACTGAAAAAAGAAGTGGGCGATCTGGCGGTGGTACAAACTCCGGCAGGTGAAGCCCAGTGGTACATCAATGATATCGAGTATGTGAAATAGGCCACAGGCCAGCAACAGAACAGTCTGATTCATCACCTCTCGGGCGCTGTGGCTGGCATTTTTACCCTCCAATCCGTATAACTATCCCCTGAAATTTCGACTAACACAGATGAAAAACCATGATGAATGATTCACTCTGCCGCATTATTGCCAGCGAGCTAAAGGCCAGAAATGAACAGGTTGATGCTGCCGTTCGCCTGCTGGACGAAGGGAATACCGTGCCGTTTATTGCACGTTATCGTAAGGAAGTTACCGGCGGTCTGGATGACACGCAACTGCGTCAGTTAGAAACCCGTCTGAGTTATCTGCGCGAATTAGAAGACCGCCGCCAGGCGATCCTCAAATCCATTACCGAACAAGGCAAATTGAGTGACGAACTCGCCGCGGCCATTAACGGCACGCTGAGCAAAACCGAGCTTGAAGATCTCTATTTGCCGTATAAGCAAAAACGCCGCACGCGCGGGCAAATTGCTATCGAAGCAGGGCTTGAGCCACTGGCCGAGCTGCTTTGGAATGACCCGTCACACACACCTGAAGAAGCCGCAGCAAGTTACATTGATGCCGATAAAGGTGTCGCTGATACCAAAGCCGCACTGGATGGCGCACGCTATATATTGATGGAGCGCTTTGCCGAAGATGCCGCGCTGCTGGCAAAAGTGCGTAACTACCTGTGGAAGAACGCCCATCTGGTCGCCACCGTGGTGGCAGGCAAAGAAGAGGAAGGTGCAAAATTCCGTGATTATTTCGACCATCACGAACCGATTGCCACCGCCCCGTCCCACCGTGCACTCGCCATGTTCCGTGGCCGCAATGAAGGCATTTTGCAGCTGGCACTGAATGCCGATCCACAGCACGACGAGCCACCCCGTGAAAGCTACTGCGAACAGCTGATTATCGACCATCTCGGCCTGCGCCTGAACAATGCTCCGGCAGACGCGTGGCGCCGTGCCGTGGTGAGCTGGACCTGGCGTATCAAAGTACTGATGCACCTTGAAACCGAGCTGATGGGCACCGTGCGCGAACGCGCCGAAGATGAAGCGATTAACGTTTTTGCCCGTAACCTCCACGACTTGTTGATGGCGGCTCCAGCTGGCTTACGCGCCACCATGGGTCTGGATCCGGGCTTGCGTACCGGTGTGAAAGTCGCGGTGGTTGATTCCACCGGCAAGCTGGTCGCCTTCGATACCATCTATCCCCATACCGGGCAAACGGCGAAAGCCGCGGTTGCCGTTGCGGCTTTGTGCGAAAAACACAACGTTGAACTGGTGGCTATCGGCAACGGTACCGCATCGCGTGAAACCGAGCGTTTCTTCCTCGACGTGCAAGAGCAATTCCCGAAAGTCACCGCGCAGAAAGTGATTGTCAGTGAAGCTGGCGCTTCGGTGTACTCAGCTTCTGAGCTGGCAGCACTGGAATTCCCGGATCTTGACGTTTCGATTCGTGGCGCAGTATCCATTGCCCGTCGCCTGCAAGATCCGCTGGCGGAGCTAGTGAAAATCGACCCGAAATCTATCGGCGTCGGCCAGTATCAGCACGATGTCAGCCAGTCGCAGCTGGCGAAGAAGCTGGATGCGGTAGTCGAAGACTGCGTGAACGCCGTCGGCGTGGATCTGAACACGGCCTCGGTGCCGCTATTAACTCGCGTGGCGGGCTTAACGCGCATGATGGCGCAGAACATCGTTAACTGGCGCGACGAAAATGGCCGCTTCCAGAACCGTCAGCAGTTGCTGAAAGTCAGCCGTTTAGGGCCGAAAGCGTTTGAACAGTGCGCGGGCTTCCTGCGCATTAACCACGGCGACAACCCGCTGGATGCCTCAACCGTTCACCCGGAAGCCTACCCGATTGTGGAGCGTATTCTGGCGGCGACCGAACAGGCGCTACAGGATTTAATGGGTAACGGTGAAGCGTTACGCGGCCTTAGCGCCCGTGAATTTACCGACGAGCGTTTCGGTGTGCCAACGGTGACTGACATCATCAAAGAGCTGGAAAAACCAGGCCGTGACCCGCGTCCAGAATTCAAAACCGCGAAATTTGCCGATGGCGTCGAAACCATGAACGACCTTCAGCCTGGCATGGTGCTGGAAGGTGCCGTCACCAACGTGACTAACTTTGGTGCGTTTGTTGATATCGGTGTCCATCAGGACGGTTTAGTTCACATCTCCTCGCTCTCCGACAAGTTCATCGACGATCCGCATAAAGTGGTGAAAGCCGGTGATATCGTCAAAGTGAAAGTGATGGAAGTGGATATGTCGCGCAAACGTATCGCGCTGACGATGCGCCTTGATGAACAGCCTGGCGAATCCAACCGCCGTGGCAGTGCACCACGCGAGCAAAACGAACGCCGTCCGGCGCAACAGCAGAAACCTCGCGGGCGTGATAACGCCAGCAGCAGTGCGGGCAACAGTGCGATGAGTGATGCGCTGGCCGCCGCATTAGGTAAAAAGCGTTAATCGTTAGCCATTTTTCCGCCCTCTCCGGCTCGTCCTGTCTCTTATCCACAACTCGCCCTGGCAATCTTGTCAGGGCGAGATCTGTAAGTCTTGCTGATTTTCCGTTCACCCGTGTGTTCAGTTATCTCTTTAATTCCCGAAAACGGTGAACGTGCCAGTGGGATAACGACATCCCCCTGGCGACCCCGTCGCCCGGTGATTGATTTGCCGGGAGTCAGGGTTCTTAGGGTGACGACGGTGGTCACCCTAAGACGTTCACCAGTTCAGTCGCGACATAAACACGTATCGCCTGGTGAACGGAACCTTCTCCGGCTCGGCAGGAACCGGCCCTCAAAGATGTGACTAAGAGACAGCCGGCTCGTCAGGGGAGCGGCGGAAACATCGGATTATTATTTCCCCTCTCGCCCAATTCAGCACAATTTGCCGGTTTAATCCCCAACTGCTTATTAACAACATTTCATTAGCATTGTCTGAATTTTGTCAAAAAAATAGAATGAGTTTGCGATAGATCAATTTCCGAAAAAACGGTAAAAACAACACCAATATTTATCACAGCTGTAACAGATGAAATATTCAGACAACATTCACAACGATAAAATAATAAACTCTTCATTTTTAATAATTCATAACATACTGTTATTTATAAAATAATAATAAACACCCTCATAAAACCCGCACTGGTAAAACAATCAACCGGCCTGATTTAAATAAACCAAAACGTATTATTCATCACAAAAATAATCATTGAAGACAGAAACCATTCTCATTATCATTGGTTTGTTCGTTATTTCTCCTTTATCCAACGAAATCTCTCGTTAGCGTAAATACCAGAGCACAACTCTAAGTGGGTCCGTCCTATGCGATTCTTACCAAAAAGTACGTGGAAAATTACCGGCTTTGCCAGTGAAATTAGCCCGTCATATCGCCAAAAATTACTGTCACTCGGTATGTTGCCCGGTTCTTCATTCAGCGTTGTGCGTGTCGCACCTTTAGGCGATCCGATTCATATCGAAACGCGTCGCGTCAGTTTGGTATTACGAAAAAAAGATCTCGAATTACTGCACGTTGAAGCCATTGCCTGACTGGCGGGGTGAGCGCTTGCGCTCGTTGCAATTCTCTTTAAGTTCGCGAAAAAAATGAAAAAATTAACTATCGGCTTAATCGGTAACCCCAACTCCGGGAAAACCACCTTATTCAACCAACTCACCGGCTCTCGCCAACGGGTTGGCAACTGGGCGGGCGTCACCGTAGAACGTAAAGAAGGTCAGTTTTCAACGCTTGCGCACCAGGTCACGCTGGTCGATTTACCCGGCACCTATTCCCTGACCACCATTTCATCGCAAACCTCTCTCGACGAGCAAATCGCCTGCCACTACATCCTGAGCGGTGATGCTGACCTGCTGATCAACGTTGTTGATGCGTCAAACCTGGAACGTAATCTGTATCTGACGCTGCAACTGCTCGAGTTAGGCATTCCGTGTGTGGTCGCGCTTAACATGCTCGACATCGCCGAGAAGCAAGATATTCGTATCGATATTGACGCCCTTGCCGCCCGTCTGGGCTGCCCGGTTGTGCCACTGGTATCCACGCGTGGCCGCGGTATGGAAGGCCTGAAACTGGCTATCGACCGCCGCCAGCCGAACACGCATAGCGATTTAGTGTTGTACCCGCCAAAACTACTGGAAGAAGCCGACAACCTGGCCGCTGAAATGCCGCATGATATGCCTGCGCAACAGCGCCGTTGGCTGGCACTGCAAATGCTGGAAGGCGATATTTACAGCCGCGAATATGCCGGTCACGCCGCCGATAAACTCGATGTAATTCGTACCCAACTGGCGGAAGAACACGAAGACCCGGCGCTGCTAATTGCCGATGCCCGTTACCAAACGATTGCCGCCATCTGTGATTCCATCAGTAACAGTCTCACCGCCGAACCGCACCGCTTAACGGCGATGATGGATAAAATCATCCTCAACCGTTTCCTCGGCTTGCCTATTTTCTTGCTGGTGATGTACCTGATGTTCTTGCTGGCGATTAACATCGGCGGCGCGTTGCAGCCTATTTTCGACGGTGGCTCAGCGGCTATCTTTATCCATGGTATTCAATGGATTGGTGCCACATTACACCTCCCAAGCTGGCTGACAATTTTCTTAGCGCAAGGGATTGGCGGCGGTATCAACACCGTGCTGCCACTGGTGCCACAAATCGGCATGATGTACCTGTTCCTGTCGTTCCTTGAAGACTCCGGTTACATGGCGCGTGCGGCATTCGTTATGGACCGCCTGATGCAGTCGCTCGGCTTGCCGGGTAAATCCTTCGTGCCGTTGATTGTTGGCTTCGGCTGCAACGTGCCTTCGGTGATGGGCGCGCGTACCCTGGATGCACCGCGTGAACGCCTGATGACCATCATGATGGCACCGTTTATGTCGTGCGGTGCGCGTCTGGCTATTTTTGCGGTATTTGCCGCAGCGTTCTTTGGCCAGCAAGGCGCATTGGTCGTCTTCTCGCTCTACATTCTTGGCATTGTGATGGCGATTCTGACCGGCCTGATGCTCAAACACACCATCATGCGCGGTGAAGCCTCGCCGTTTGTGATGGAGCTGCCGGTCTATCACGTTCCACACCTGAAAAGCCTGTTGCTGCAAACCTGGCAACGCCTGAAAGGCTTCGTGATGCGCGCCGGTAAAGTGATTGTCATCGTCAGTATTTTCATTGGTGCGCTGAATAGCTTCTCGTTCAGCGGCAAAGAAGTCGACAGCATCAATGACTCCGCGCTGGCGTCCGTCAGCCGTGTGCTCACTCCGCTGCTAAAACCGATTGGTGTGCATGAAGATAACTGGCAAGCAACGGTCGGCCTGTTCACTGGCGCAATGGCGAAAGAAGTGGTGGTGGGGACGCTCAACACGCTCTACACCGCAGAAGATATGCACGAAGAGCCGTTTGATGCTGCAAGCTTCAACTTGTTCGATGAATTAGGCGGAGCCGCTGGCGAAACCTGGCAAAGCCTGAAAGACACCTTCAGCCTGAGCGTACTGCTAAACCCAATCGAAGCCAGCAAAGGCGATGGTGAAATGGCAAGCGGTGCGATGGGCGTGATGAGCAGCAAGTTTGGCAGCGCGGCGGCAGCGTACAGCTATCTTATTTTCGTGCTGCTCTACATTCCGTGTATTTCTGTGATGGGTGCTGTGGCACGTGAATCAAGCCGTGGCTGGATGATGTTCTCGGTGTTGTGGGGGCTGAACATTGCTTACTCGCTTTCCACGCTCTACTACCAGACCGTGACGTTTAATGCGCATCCGCAATACAGCCTGGTTTGCATCCTTTCAGTGGTGTTATTCAATGTGCTGCTGATTGGTGGTTTGCGTAAAGCTCGCAGCCGTGTAGATGTCAGCCTGATGACGACCCGTAAAACAGTCGAAGCAGCATGTTGCAAAAGCGCCGCTGGCGATTGCCACTAAGGAGAAGGTATGGCGAGTTTAATTGAGATTCGTGATGCATTAGCGCTGCAAGGGCGACTGGATGCGACGCAAATTAGCCAACAGCTCGCCACCCCGTTGCCGTTGGTAAATGCGATGCTGAGCCGTCTTGAAGCGATGGGCAAAGCCATGCGCGTGACCGAAGATTCGAGCGATTGCCTGAGCAGCGGCTGTAAAAGCTGCCCGGAAAGTAAGAAGTGTATTCGCGAAGTGTGGGCGCTACGCGCTTAAACTTTGTGTAACGGGTGGATGACGCCTACGGCTTATCCACCTTACAAAATTCCTCAAGCACCCGGCAAACATCCTGCGGGTGCGAAATAAACGGCGCATGGGCGGCTTTCGGGAAAATCACCGCTTCACTTTGTGGCCACTGCGCATCCAGCAAACCAGCGATTTTGCGCGGCACCAGCCCATCCAGATACCCGTACAATCGCAAGAACGGCACTTTCAACTGGCTCAGCGGCTGGCGTAAGTCCGCCGTTTTCAGGATCTCCAGCCCACCGTTTAACACTTCAACGCTCGGCATCGGTTGCTCAAGCACCACTGACTTGAGGCGGCGAGCATCCTGGCGTGCGCTTTCTGTCCCCAATGTTTGCAACGCCAGAAAACGCTCCACGGTACGTTGAAAATCATCACTCAATTGCTGCTGGAAACCTGCCAGCACTTCAGGCTTGATGCCCGGCCAGTCACCTTGCGCGGTGAAACAAGGCGAGGAAGCAATAGTCACTAACCTTTTCACGCGCGACGGATGGCTTAACGCAATCTGGCTTGCCACCAGCCCGCCCAAACTCCAGCCCAGCCAAATAGCCTGTTCCGGCGCTTGCGCCAGCACCACTTCTGCCATTTCCTCGAGCGTTAACGCACCAAAATCCTGGCTACGACCATAACCGGGTAAGTCGACCAGATGAAGGCGAAAATGCGAGCTGAGTTCCTCGCAAATGCAATGCCACACTTGGGCATTCAGCCCCCATCCGTGCAGCAGCACAAGATCATCTTTTCCTTCACCTTTTGTCTGCCACCAAAGCTTACTCATCAGTTACTGTTCTCATCTTTATCTGCAAGGAAGCGAATATGCTAACAATCCCAGGGCTATGTTGGCTATGCCAGATGCCCCTCGCTTGTGCACATTGGGGGATTTGCTCACGTTGTAGCTACGCCTTACCCGCGCCACCGCCTTGCTGCCCGCGTTGTGGATTGCCCTGCGCGTACAGACATACGCCTTGCGGACGTTGCCTGCAAGAACCGCCCGCATGGGATTCAATGCTGTTCGTCACGGATTACTGCCTGCCGCTCAACCGGCTCGTCCAGCGATTTAAATTTAACGCCACCGTAGCACTGGCTCCGGCTTTGGCGCGGTTAATACTATTGCGCGTGCTGGATGCAAAACGCCAGCCGTTGTGGCAAAAGCCCGACTGCATGGTCAGTGTTCCATTGCATTCGCGTCGTGCCTGGCGTCGTGGTTTTAACCAAAGTGACCTGCTGGCGAACTGTCTTGCGCGCTGGTTGCAGTGCGACTATTTCCCTAAAGGAATCAGGCGGATTCGTGCCGGGCAATCACAACATCAGCTCAATGCCAGAATGCGGCGCAACAATCTAAAAGGCGCTTTCAGGGTTGATTTTCCGGTGGAAGGCCGCCATATAATTATTGTGGATGATGTCGTCACGACGGGCAGTACGGTGGCGGAAATTGCGCGGCTGCTGAAAAAGCAGGGCGCGGCGACTATCCAGGTGTGGTGCCTTTGTCGAACCTTGTAGACCCTCGATGATGGGCGTATTATAACCGACTAAAATAGTCAACTATTGAGCAATCGTTATGATCCGTATTTCCGATACAGCACAATCCCACTTTGCCAAACTGCTGGCAGGTCAGGAAGAAGGGACGCAAATCCGCGTATTCGTCATTAATCCTGGTACTCCAAATGCGGAGTGCGGGGTTTCTTACTGTCCGCCGGATGCGGTAGAAGCATCAGATACTGCCCTCAAATTCGAGCAGTTGACCGCATATGTCGATGAACTGAGCAAACCTTATCTTGAAGATGCTGAAATTGATTTCGTGACCGACCAGCTCGGTTCACAGCTGACGCTGAAAGCGCCAAACGCCAAAATGCGTAAGGTTTCAGATGATGCACCATTAATGGAACGCGTTGAATACATGCTGCAAGCCACGGTTAACCCGCAGCTGGCAGGCCACGGCGGCCGTGTCACGCTGATGGAAATTACCGATGAAGGGTTTGCGATTCTGCAATTCGGCGGCGGCTGTAACGGCTGTTCAATGGTCGACGTGACCCTGAAAGAAGGCATCGAAAAACAACTGCTGGCCGAGTTCCCTGAACTGAAAGGCGTTCGTGATTTGACCGAACACCAGCGCGGCGAGCATTCTTATTATTAATTTTCACCCTCACCCTGGCAATCTTGTCAGGGTGAGATCTGTAAGCCTCGCTGATTTTCCGTTCACCCGTGCGTTCAGTTATCTCTTTAATCCCCGAAAACGGTGAACGTATCAAGGGGTTAACGCCAACCCCTTGATA
>NZ_JAHWLU010000125.1:0-13459 GCF_022134725.1 Buttiauxella sp. S19-1 | reverse complement strand
CCCCCTGTAGAGACCCCAACACTGCCGCGCGACGCGTCGGATTACCGCCATTCGCAAAGTGATAAGACAGCCCAAAACCGCCGCCGGGCGTTCCAATCTGCCCAAGCATCGCCGCCAGCGTCACCAGCATCCAGTGTTTTTGCTCACCGTACTGCTGGCGCTGCATTCCCCAGCCCGACATTAGCATGGTGCGTTTTTCACTAAATAAACGCGCCAGATCTTCGATGGTTTGCGCCGGTACGCCGCAAATCTCTGCCGCCCAATGCGCCGTTTTTGGCTGGCCGTCAGATTCGCCAAACAGATAAGCCGCAAATTTGTCGTAACCGTGAGTGCAGCGTGCCAGGAATGGCAGATCGTGCCAGCCATTTTTTGCCAGCATGTGGGCAATGCCCAGCATCAACGCCACATCGGTTCCCATATTCGGCGCAATCCACTGCACTTTTTCACCGAGGAAATCCACCGTCTCCGATCGCATCGGATCAATGGCGATTACAGTTTTACCGCTAGCCTTCAGCTGTTCGAAATACTTCACCCCCTGCTCATCGCTGGCGTTCCAGGCGATCTTCAGCGTATTTAGTGGGTTAGCACTCCACAACACCACCACTTCGCTATGCTCAAGCACCAGCGGCCAGCTGGTTTGCTGTTGATAAACTTCATTGGAGCCAACCACATACGGCATGATGACCTGTGCCGCACCGGTCGAATAATCACCCAGATGCCCGGTATATCCGCCCGCCAGGCTCATATAGCGTTGCAGTAACGTCGCCGCTTTATGCAGCACACCATTGGAGCGCCAGCCGTAGGAACCGGCAAAAATAGCGGCTGCACCATAAGTCTGGCGAATGCGTTGATGCTGCTGGTGAATGAGTTGCAGCGCTTCATCCCAGCTAATCCGCACATATTCATCCTCACCACGCACACCCTGTGGCGCATCGGGTGATGCCAGGAAACCTTTTCGGGCCATCGGAAATTGCACACGAGCCTTACTGTGAACCTGGTCCGGAACCGCACTTTGCAATGAATTCTCATGCCCGGTTTCCAGTGCGCCAGTGGAACTGAGGACACGCTCGCCGTCCGTTTCAACCAGCATCGGGCCCCAGTGTGCGGCCGTGAGAATTTTCTTGTTTGGTGAGAATGCGCTAGCCAATTTGGGCTCCCGTGTTTGCAGGTAATGGGCATGTGGCGATCTAATGACCACTCGATATTTTGTTTACAAATTCAGACGACTCTATAGAAACATCGACATATTCACACGGCATAATCAACCGCCGCTTAGCATGCGGTTGCTTTATTTAATTCACCAAGGAAATAAGATGAAAAAACGCGTCATGATGATTGCCGCCATAGTTTGCGGCACGTTAGCAGTTTCTGGCTGTACTACCAACCCTTACACCGGCGAGCGTGAAGCTGGAAAAGCGGGTGTCGGAGCAGGTCTTGGCTCACTGGTAGGTGCTGGCATCGGCGCTCTTTCCTCATCGAAAAAAGATCGCGGCAAAGGCGCACTGATTGGTGCCGCAGCGGGTGCTGCATTAGGTGGTGGCGTTGGTTATTACATGGATGTGCAAGAAGCTAAACTGCGTGAAAAAATGCAGGGAACTGGCGTAAGCGTGACGCGTAATGGCGACAACATCGTACTTAATATGCCAAACAACGTCACTTTTGACAGCAGCAGCGCAACGCTTAAACCTGCTGGGGCGAACACCCTGACCGGCGTGGCGATGGTACTGAAAGAATATCCGAAAACTGCGGTTAACGTCGTGGGTTACACCGACAGCACTGGCAGCAACGAGCTGAATATGAAGCTCTCCCAGCAACGTGCCGACGGTGTAGGTAGCGCACTTATCACCCAGGGCGTGGCAGCTAACCGTGTACGCACCACCGGTGCAGGCCCGGCGAACCCAATTGCCAGCAACAGCACTGCTGAAGGCAAAGCGCAGAATCGCCGCGTAGAAATTACATTGAGCCCATTAGCTTAATCTTTGGCTTTCTCGCCCCGGCCATATGTCGGGGCGATGATTTTCCATCCTGGTATAAACCCAAAAATTCACATCGGTGGCGTAAGCCCGTTTTTGCCAGCAGAAATACCACGCGCCACCAACTGGCCTTTATCGTCTTTCGCAGCATGTACCATCACTTTGGTACCGGGTTGCAGCAAGTTTCGTGAGCCTGGGGTAATCAAGACGACGGGTACATCGTCCGGCACAATCACCGTTTTCTCCATGTCTTTAACCTTCACTGTCATGGTGCGGCCCTGGCTATTCACCAGTTTACCCACCGTCCCGTTCGTCATGGTATTCACGTTACCATCTGCAGATTCAAAGGGATTAAAGCCTTCGCCTGAGCCACGCAAGCTTGGGGCAAACACATGGACTTCCAGCGCCTTCAGCGTACCATCAGCCTGCTGGACAGCAGCCGTGCCAATAAAACTATCAGGCTTGATATCACTGATTTTGGCCTCGCTGATGCTGTTCACTTTGGTTTTGTCTGTCAAAACCACATCGAGCTTTTCCCCCTGTCGGGTGGTGATGATGACTGAATGGTCATTCACCGAATCAATTGTTCCGCGAATTGGCCTAATGACATTATCAACTTGAGCCGCCACAACTCCCGTACTCAGCATCAGAACACTGAGCAATAAAGCGGACAAACGATGCTTTAGCATGTCTCTCTCCTGTTTTCAGCGAATGAATAATTAGCAAGCTCATTAAGGGTAATTCGTGAATGAAAATCGGGGAGGAAAGTGGCGTGAAAGAGTGTGTTTAAAGATTTCTTCGAATCGTGTTACGGCTGGCAGTCGCGACTAAACTATCGTGATACGCTGCGTGAATTCGATAACCACCGTGCTGGTTCAGGAAACGATATGGCTTATAAATACGCTTTGATATTGCTTATCCCGCTCGCCATTATTGGCTGCTCATCGACTGATACTTCAGGCTATGACGGGCATAAAACTATTAGTCCGGCAGAGACTAACGAGGCATTAATGATGCGCTCGCAATATCCGGATCAGTATTATGGCCGTGAAAATTTAACCACTGAGCAGCGCAGAGAAATAAGTGAGAAAATGCGTGCAGACAGGCTGGAAGCACGAGGACGGCAGGATAACAGCACCGACAGCGGCGATGGTTTCGGGCAATCCGTTCCCCAGGGGTTTTACAACTAAGTCAATTTCAGAACCTACAAAAACAAAAAACCCCGCTGGTGAGGCGAGGTTTTTTGTTTTTGCTGCTAGTGCTTTTACTGCTTCGCACACCAGATCACATCAACCTCCAAAATATACGACGAAACCCACCCAGGTGCAAATACTTGCTGCTAATGTGAACAACGCATAAATCTGTGGCTTGCGAAGCTGTTCGCATTTTCATCTTTTACCTGTTTATTTATACAGTATAATGGATATACTGAGTGTGTTGAATGTGATGTGCTCTGAGGCCGCAAACCGCCGCGCAATTTAAGTCCTGGCTGAAACGGGTGGTGCCGTCAGTGCCTTAACCTCAGAGGAGCACATCGGATCACCTCAACAAATTCAGCAGGCAACAGGCAGCGGAAAGGCTCGTCGGCTGAAAGTGCTCCTGGCCACAGGAGAAAGCGTATGGGCTTGATGGAACTGGCAATTGCGTTTCTGAAACTCATGGTTGCCTTGCTGCAACTGCTTGAACTTGCCATGAAATACTTCAAGTAATTCATGGCCTTCAAGTCGCACCAAAAGGAGGCGGGAAACCGCCTCCTTTTAATAAAAAAGCTATACATCTTCCCAGGCGGGTAATCTGTAATACCACCGACTTAAGGCGTAATACATGGTCATTATTAAACCGAACGTCACTCCCGCTGACAGTATTTTCAACAATATACCTTCAGCACTATCTCCATCATGACGCCATTGCAGAAACCACATAATTCCCCCCCACAGCACGCCAAAGTAGAGGCTGAAGTTCAGGAAAGTCATGTAAAAAGGAACAAAATGAGGAGGCCGGCACCTGAAATTAAAACGCCAGAGCAAATTGACATAGAGTGGAGCATAAGTGCTTTTCCACATCCCTGTTTTGGCAAGTAAATTGAGCGCACGTTGTTTCTTCGCTTCGAAATCCATCCCTGCGTATCTCCTGATAATCATTTTTAACTTCAAAGATATATCTCGTCTTTAGATCGCACTGCGGCACATCACTCATTTCTGGCAACAAAAATTGCCGTTCAGGCTTTAAAAGCTGCCATTAAATCCCCTATCAAAAAGCATGACACCATAGGGCTTCATTATCTTTGTGTGGTAGATTCCTCTCGATTTTTTGACGCAGTCAGTTTTATAAACTGGCTTTTGGCATTTAAATCCCTACAACACACTTGAGAAAATGAAAAAGCTAGCCAACATTCACCTACTGATGATGTTAATTCTTTTGGTTGCCGTCGGGCAGATGACGCAAACCATTTATATCCCGTCGATTCCCGATATGGCTCACGACTTCGGTGTGCGCAACGGTGCAATCCAGCAAGTGATGGCGGCATATTTGCTGACCTATGGCGTTTCACAACTGGTTTACGGGCCAATTTCCGACCGCATTGGTCGCCGCCCGGTCATTCTGGCGGGCATGAGTATTTTCATCCTCGCAACAGTGTGGGCGCTGTTTACCACCAATTTAACCGCCCTGGTGATTGCCAGTGCATTGCAAGGGATGGGAACCGGTGTCGCTGGCGTCATGGCGCGCACCATGCCGCGAGATCTCTACGAAGGTGCCTCGCTTCGTTCAGCCAATAGCTTGCTGAACATGGGGATCCTGGTCAGCCCGCTGATCGCACCGATCATTGGCAGCTTGCTTGATTCCGTTTGGGGCTGGCGTGCTTGTTACGGCTTCCTGCTGGTGCTGTGCATCATTGTCGGTTTCTGCATGCTGCGCTGGCTGCCAGAAACACGCCCTGTCCAGGCAACTCCTCAACGCCTGATGGCGAGTTACAAAACGCTGCTGGGTAGCGGCTCGTTCAATTGCTACTTGCTGATGCTGGTAGGTGGTCTTGCGGGTGTAGCGGTCTTTGAAGCCTGTTCCGGCGTATTGATGGGCGGTGTGCTGGGGCTTAACGGCGTGGTGGTGAGTATTCTGTTTATCCTGCCGATTCCGGCGGCATTTTTTGGTTCGTGGTACGCGGGCCGTCAAAATGCACGTTTTTCATCGTTGATGTGGCAAGCGGTTTTGAGCTGCCTGGTTGCGGGTATTTTAATGTGGATCCCAGGCTGGCTCGGTTTCATGAATATCTGGACTCTACTGGTACCTGCTGCGCTGTTCTTCTTCGGCGCCGGAATGCTATTCCCGCTGGCTACCAGTGGTGCAATGGAGCCATTCCCATTCCTCGCTGGGACTGCTGGCGCATTGGTTGGTGGGCTGCAAAATATGGGTTCTGGGGCAATGGCGTGGTTTTCCGCCTTGCTGCCACAGACCGGGCAGTTTAGCCTCGGAATGTTAATGACCGCGATGGGCGTGATGATTTTGTTCTGCTGGCTGCCGCTGGCGCATAAATTCCAGCAGCATGAGGAAACGGCGTAAGGATTTTCACCCTCACCCTGGCCCTCTCCCTGAGGGAGAGGGGACAAATCGGTTTTCTCCCTCGCCCTAACTCTGTCCCAAGGGTGAGAGGGAACAGACCGGTTTTCTCCCTCGCCCCTACGGGGAGAGGGTCGGGGTGAGGGGAAAAACTTAAAGCACCTTACTCAAAAACTCTTTCGTCCGTGGGTTTTGCGGTGCAGTAAACAGCTGCGACGGCGGCCCCTGTTCCTGAATCACACCCTGATCGATAAACACCACGCGGTCGGCCACTTCACGGGCAAAGCCCATTTCGTGTGTGACAATCACCATCGTCATGCCTTCCAGCGCCAACTGTTTCATTACCGCCAGCACTTCACCGACTAACTCCGGGTCGAGTGCGGAAGTCGGCTCATCAAACAGAATGATCGACGGTTCCATTGCCAGCGCACGGGCAATCGCCACACGCTGCTGTTGCCCACCGGAAAGGCTCGATGGCCAGGCGTCTATTTTGTCGATCAGGCCAACCTTTTGCAGTAGTTTTTCCGCACGCGACACGGCTTCGGCTTTCGACAAACCTTTAAGCGACATCGGTGCCATCGTCAGGTTTTCCAGCACTGTCATATGCGGGAACAGGTTAAAACGCTGGAACACCATGCCCACGCCTGCACGCAGGGTGTTGAGATTAGTTTTCGGATCGTGAACCGCTAAACCATTGACCACCACCTCGCCACCATCTGGCTTTTCCAGCGCATTCAGGCAGCGTAAGAAGGTACTTTTACCGGAACCGGACGGGCCAATCACGCACACCACTTCCTGCGGAGCAATGTCACACGAGATGCCGCGCAGCACATGAGTTTTGCCAAACTGTTTCTGTAAATCCTTAACGTGAATCACTTTTGCCAAACCTCTTTTCCATGTGTTGCACCATCAGCGAGAGCATGAACGTCAGCACCCAATACACCAGAGAGATCGTCAGGTACGGCTCCCAATAAGTCGCATAAGCGCCAGAAACGGTACGTGCGGCGTAAGCCAAATCAGCCAGGCCAATCGCCGAAGCCAACGAAGAATCTTTCACAATCGCGATGGCATTATTACCCAGCGGAGGCAGAATACGGCGGAACGCCTGCGGCAAAATCACTTTGCGCATCGTTTTGCCCCAGCCCATCCCCAAGGCACGCGATGCTTCCATCTGGCCTTTGTCGATTGACTGAATACCCGCACGGAAAATTTCAGAGACATAAGCCCCGGCGTTTAGCGTAATCGCCACCACACACGACAGAAACGCGCCGTATTCAGAACGCAGTTCGCGGGCAAAATCTACCGACATCAGCCCGCTGGTGACCAGCATCCCGTCACGTGGGTTGATAAACAGCGGCACCAGCGCGAAGTGAACCACCATGATTTGCACGAACAGTGGCGTGCCACGAAACGCACTAACATAAACGCGCACTGGCCACTGCACTGCATAGCGCAGCACATGTTTCCATGGGCCGTCTTCGGCATGCGCCATACGGCCCAGTCCGAGCAGCAAGCCCCAGGTGGTGCCTAAAATCACGCAAATGATGGTGCACTTGATGGTCATTATCGCGCCTTGCATAAAAAGGGGCGCGTATTCTGAGATTATCTCCCAGCGAAATCCGGTCATACCTGTCCTTGTTGGGGCCGAAACGGCCCCGAGTCATGCGAAATTATTCAGCGGGGAGAGTCGGAACGTTGCTATCAAACCACGTGGTGTAAATCTTGGCGTAAGTCCCATCAGCAACGATTTTCTTCAGGCCTGAGTTGATTTTGCCCAGCAGTTCCTGATTGTCTTTCGCTACCGCGATGCCGAAATACTGGCGTTCAAATTTGTTGTCTTTAACCGCTTTCAGCGCTTTATCCGGATGGGATTTGATGTAGTACTTCACCACGCCGACATCGCCAACAGCGGCGTCGATACCGTTTTCAGCCAGTTCTTGCAGCAACAGTGGCGTGTTATCAAAACGTTTGATGTCAGTGCTGTTTTTGCCCAGGGTGTCAGAAACCACGGTGTCGCCTGCGCTGGAGTTCACCACGCCCACTTTCAAACCTTTCAGTGCGTTAACGGAATCCACTTTGGAATCACCCGGAACCACAATGGACTGCTCTGCCGGGAAATAAGGTGCTGAGAAACTCACCATCGCTTTGCGCTTATCGGTAATGGTGATACCGGAAATGATGATGTCGCGGTCGCCAGAATTCAGGGTGGCGAAGATGCCTTCCCACGGCGTGTTAACCAGTTTGATATCAAAACCTTCGGCTTTAGCGATGGCTTTAATGATGTCGATGTCGAAGCCTTCCAGTTGCTTCTGGCTATTCTCAAATTCAAACGGACGGTAAGTACCACCAGAACCGACGACATAAGTCTGCTGTGCGGCATAAGCAGAAGAAAGTACGGTAGAAACCATGCACCCGGCGAAAAGAACTGACTTTGCGAACTTCCTTAACATATGACGCTCCCGATAAGTTATTTATGCATTTAATTTGCATAAAAATACATAATTTGACGGAGGGCGGCAACTACAAAATTACACCTGTGATTGAAGCCATTGAATAAACGCTTCAATTTTCGGCCATTGTCGCCCAGGCAGAGTGGTGGCGTAGTAATGCTGATGGCACTTCAACGTCATATCGCCAAATGGCGCAACGAGCTCGCCGCGATCGAGGCGTTTTTGCACCAGTCTTTTGCGCCCCATCGCAACTCCCACCTGGTTTACGGCGGCAATTACCGCTAAATCTGAGCGATCAAAACCGATGCCGGAAGAAGAAGGTAACGTGACCGAAAAATGCTGTGCCCAACTGTGCCATTCGTCGGTACCCGAATCGTTGCTCCATGCTTGCCGGTCATGCAGCAAGGTGCAATTGCGCAGGTGAGCCGGTTTATTTTTTAATTCAAAACGTTGCGCGTACTCCGGGCTACACACCGGCACGATAGCTTCATCCATCAGAAAATGATGGGTCAACTGCGAGGAAGGCGTGTCGTCAAAATAGAGTGCCAAATCAATTCCTGCGCGTTGCAGATTCACGTTGTCGTTGCCGGTGAGAATGGTCAGGGAAATAGACGGATAACGGCGGGTAAAATCCCCGAGCCGCGGAACCAGCCAGCACTGGGCAACGGAAGGGCGCGAATAAATCGTCAGCAGGCCAGAAAGCTCCTGGTTTTTGATATCAAGGATCTCCTGGTTGAGCGTATCCAGCGAAGATTTCAGCGCCCAGAAAACTCTTTTTCCTTCATGTGTTAACTCTACTTTACGGTGTGAGCGCACAAACAGCTGAATCCCCAACTCCTGCTCAAGCTGATTAATGCGGTGACTGACGGCGCTCGAGCTTAGCGAAAGCTCTTCTGCCGCCAACGCGAAGGATTGATGCCTGGCGGCAACTTCAAAAGTGTAGAGTTTTGATAGCTGCCAGCCATTCAGTAAGCGGTTTCTGACTTCGCGAATCGGGTCCATGGTGCTCTCCAGAGAGAAAAGATCATGGCGGCATTGTAAAATATGCCCCCGAAAACGTCGTCCTAAGATGCAAAAAACCGAACCAAAATCAAATTTACCCGTCACTTTTCAACCTGAATCACTCTGTTGCATCAATCTGGCTCATGTGAAGTGCCATTAATATCGTTTGTCAGCAAGGAGCATTTTTTATCCAATAGCCGCAGATAAATCGCAGAGTGAGGTAGGTATGGAATCTCAGATTTGGGTTGTGGGTACGCTGCTTAGCAGCATAATTTTAATCGTCTTTACCATCGTAAAACTGAAGTTTCACCCTTTCCTTGCTTTGCTGTTGGCTAGTTTTTTTGTCGGCACCATGATGGGCATGAGCCCACTGGACATGGTGAATGCCATTGAAAATGGTATCGGCAGCACCCTGGGCTTCCTTGCCGCCGTCATCGGCCTTGGCACGATTCTGGGCAAAATGATGGAAGTGTCCGGCGGGGCTGAACGAATTGGCCTGGCTTTGCAGCGTTGTCGCTGGTTGTCTGCTGATGTGATCATGGTTTTGGTTGGGTTGATCTGTGGCATCACGCTGTTCGTAGAAGTCGGTGTGGTACTGCTGATCCCACTGGCGTTTTCTATCGCCAAAAAAACCAACACCTCGCTGTTGAAACTCGCCATCCCATTATGTACTGCGTTAATGGCGGTGCATTGCGTGGTTCCGCCACATCCGGCAGCCATGTTTGTCACCAACAAATTAGGCGCTGATGTCGGTACGGTGATTGTGTATGGTTTGCTGGTGGGGTTAACCGCATCGTTAGTCGGTGGGCCGCTGTTCCTGAAAATAGTGGGAAATCGCCTGCCGTTTAAAACCGTGCCAGCCGAATTTTCCGACCTGAAAGTCCGTAAAGAAGAAACGTTACCTTCGTTAGGCGCGACACTGTTTACAATTTTACTGCCGATTGGCCTGATGTTGGTGAAAACGCTCGCCGAGCTGAACATGGCGAAAGGCGGGACGCTGTATACCGTGCTGGAGTTTATCGGCAACCCAATCACAGCCATGTTTATTGCGGTGTTTGTGGCCTATTACGTTCTCGGATTACGCCAGCATATCGGCATGAGCCAGTTGTTAACTCATACAGAAAATGGCTTTGGTTCTATCGCCAACATTTTGCTGATTATCGGTGCAGGCGGTGCGTTTAACGCCATCCTGAAAACCAGTGGTCTGGCGGATTCGCTGGCGGTGTTGCTCTCCAACCTGCATATGCACCCGATTCTGCTGGCATGGCTGGTCGCCCTGATTCTGCATGCCGCGGTTGGCTCTGCAACAGTGGCGATGATGGGAGCTACTGCGATTGTGGCACCGATGCTACCGCTCTATCCCAACGTCAGCCCGGAAATTATTACCATTGCTATTGGTTCCGGCGCAATTGGCTGCACCATCGTCACCGACTCATTATTCTGGCTGGTGAAGCAATATTGCGGCGCAACGCTTAACGAAACATTTAAATACTATACAACGGCGACATTTATCGCCTCCCTGCTGGCACTGGGCGCGACGTTCCTGCTTTCCTTTATCATCTAAGCGCAAAGAGATTGTCTTATGAAAAACGCTGAAATAAACACATTGATTCAAGATTTTCCGCTGGTTCGCGATCTGATTGATTTGCAAGAAACCTGTTGGTTTAACCCGGAAACCACAACGCTCGCTGAGGGCTTACCTTACGTAGGTTTGACCAGCGAAGATGTGCAAGATGCTCATGCTCGCCTGACACGTTTCGCACCTTATCTGGCACAGGCGTTTCCTGAAACAGCCGCCACTAACGGTATTATCGAGTCAGAGCTGGTGGCCATTCCGGCAATGCAAAAGCGTCTGGAAAAAGAGTTTAAGCAAGAAATCTGCGGCCAATTGCTGCTGAAGAAAGACAGCCACTTACCGATTTCTGGCTCAATTAAAGCGCGTGGCGGGATTTATGAAGTACTGACCCATGCCGAAAAGCTGGCGATCGAAGCCGGTTTACTGACCACTGAAGATGACTATCGCAAGCTGCTGACACCTGAATTTAAAGACTTCTTTAGCCAGTACAGCATTGCTGTAGGTTCCACCGGCAACCTGGGTTTATCCATCGGCATCATGAGCGCACGCATTGGTTTTAATGTCACGGTGCATATGTCTGCCGATGCCCGCGCCTGGAAAAAAGCCAAACTGCGCAGCCATGGCGTTACAGTCGTTGAGTATGAGCAAGATTACGGTGTCGCCGTTGAACAGGGCCGTAAAGCCGCCGAATCCGACCCGAATTGTTTCTTTATCGACGACGAAAACTCCCGCACCTTGTTCCTTGGCTATTCGGTTGCAGGCCAGCGTCTGAAAGACCAGTTTGCCCAGCAGGGGCGTGTTGTTGATGAACAACATCCGTTGTTTGTATACCTACCGTGTGGCGTCGGTGGTGGTCCTGGTGGAGTGGCATTTGGCCTGAAAATGGCGTTTGGCGACAACGTTCACTGCCTGTTTGCTGAGCCAACTCATTCACCTTGCATGCTGCTGGGTGTTTACACCGGGCTGCATGATGAGATTTCAGTGCAAGATTTGGGCATTGATAATGTTACCGCAGCCGACGGCCTGGCGGTTGGACGGGCATCCGGGTTTGTTGGGCGCGCGATGCAAAGGCTGCTCGATGGTTTCTATACTCTTGAAGACCAGACCATGTATACGCTGCTCGGCTGGCTGGCAGAGGAAGAGAGCATTCGCCTCGAGCCTTCCGCGCTGGCAGGTATGCCAGGCCCACTGCACGTGAGCGCCAATGCGGCTTACCATAAAATGCATGGCTTCAGCGCTGAACAACTGCAAAACGCCACGCATATCGTTTGGGCGACTGGCGGCGGTATGGTGCCAGAAGCTGAGATGGCGCAGTATTTGGCGAAAGCGAAGTAATAAGCCCGCCCTCACCCTAACCCTCTCCCTGAGGGTTAGGGGACTACACGGTTTTCTCCCTCTCCCTTAGGGAGAGGGCCGGGGTGAGGGTGATCCATACTCAACAAAACTTATTCCCCGCCCCTCAAATTCAGAATAAAACCTCAACAACATCGGAATATAAAAGAGTAAGATCTGGCAGCGTAAACAACTTTAATATTCATAACGTGAATATTAAAAGGAGCACCAATGCAAATTAAAGGGAATTTGTTCAGTTTTATCGGTTTGCTATTTGGAGCCCTGGCTTTGCTACTGGCGCTGTTCCATTTTTGGGCTGGCCCATTCACGCCCCATGCCACACTTGAAACCCTGGTCGCCGGAAAGATTACCTCGGTGAGAGAAGCTGCTATATCAGCACTGATGGGCAACCCCGTGCAGGAAGTCAAAGCGGCAAAAACATGGAACATTGATACCATTTTGACAGTATCCACCTCAATGTTGGCCGTTGTCGCAATAGTGCTGGGTGTTATCGCAGGGTTCTATAAAGAAAACCGTTGGGGAGTGCGGGCTGCACTGTTTTTCGGATTGGGCGTCCTGACATTTCAAATCGCCATGTTTTGGCTTTCTGTATTGCTGGTAGTGCTCTTGATTGTGATGCTAGCTTCCGCCCTCACAGGGAATTTGTCATTTTAGGCCATCTAATAATATGAATATATTGACTCTCCCCGGCCCCGATTTTTTAAAATTCTATTTGTGCTTTATTATTTTTATTTGTCTTGCAACCACCTGGTTGTTTAAGAAAATAGATGAGGAAAAAAGAATACCCATATCTCTTGATGGCGATCTTGATCCCTATTTCGCCGCATGGCTCAAAAAAAGAGAGGAAGGGATTCTTCAGGTTGCCATTGGCCCTCTTATAGATAACGAATACTTAATCAAAGAAAAAGAAGGGCTTTGGGTGCATAACCCTGAACACAGCAAAGAAAAATTGCCAAAAAAAAGTCTCGAAGCAAGAATCCTCAACCATTTCTCTACTGCCAGGTCATTCTCGTCTGCTCTTCATTTGGTTAAAAATTTTAATCGTGAATATCATAAAGAGGCGCAAAAGAAACGTCTGGTTCTGACACACTCACAAATATTACACCGCCGCAGAATGCCGGATAAAACGGTTTATCCCTGTAGACAGCTGCCAATTGAGGTCGGGAATTTAGCCTCAACTTCTCTGATGAAGATTTATCAGCATTCCCCTCTTTTGCGTAAACTTCGTGCTTTTGAAGGGCCAGAAGCGTGCCAGCAATGCCTGTTTAAGTCACCGTGCCGTGGAGGATTACGTTGCCTGTCTTTCGCAACAACGGGCGACCCTTTCACCGCCGATCCAGGGTGCCCAATTCCCCAGATGTTCCAGGGTGGATAAGCGATTGCGCCATCCACCGTTTACACCAGTTTTGTCGGATGGCGCTATCGCTTATCCGACCTTGTATCTTGAACCGGTAGCTGGTTAGCTACCGGTTACATGAAACGGAGGAAGCTTGTATCCGACCTGAAGACCTCGATCTTCCGACGTAGCTTAAGCCCTCCGTTTCACCTTT
>NZ_JAHWLU010000124.1:0-13764 GCF_022134725.1 Buttiauxella sp. S19-1 | reverse complement strand
ACCCAATGTGACACCTGGAACATTGGCATAAGGCACTTTCCGCTTCAGTGAATTCGATGGAAGCGTTTCCTTTTCAAAAAAGCTACCAGTAAGAGTGTAATAACCGACGACCTTCGGATTCGGCTCTTTAGTCAGAAGCAAATAACCCCGCAAAATTCGACCACTATGCTGGCGTGCAAGATGTGCAGTAAGAAAATTATTTAGCGACTCCTCACCACAATCGAAGCCCGAAAAATCATATTCGATATCTTCTGAAAAAATCTCAATGGTCAAATTAGCCACGTCCTACTCCATGTTTTGTAGACGCTTAACAGCTCGATTCAGCCTCTCATTCGGAGCAGGCGGATTGCTGATGGCATCCATCACAAGGTTCCATGATTCTTTGTTGAGGAGCAGACGACGATGCTGCTCAATAATTTCCGCTGCTCGTTCTGAGGCACTGGCAACCATAAACTGGGTAATCGTCTGGTTGGACATGGCTGCCGCTTCTTCGATCATGCTCTTGTCGTCATCGGTTAATCTGAGATCGATGCGCTGTTTCTTCAATGCTGACATTACGTGCTCCTTGCCTGTTCACGCTATGCGGCAGTCATTCTCTTCGCTTCAGTTATTCAAAGAGATTTAAACTCATCTGAATTGTACGGCTTAATTCCGTACGTCAACTATAGAAATCGTCGACAAATCATTCAACTCGTCATTTTTAAATTATGAGTTCCGGATCCCGCGAATGTGTTCTGGAGACGCCAATACCACAGCTAACTCAGAGGTGAATAACGTGTTTAATTAGCTTATCTTACGCTCGCTGGTTTTCAGGTGACAAGTAGAATAATGGGAGTTACAGCGTTGCATTTTTGATGTGCGAAGGGGCTCGCAAACAACAAATTAAGACTGGATTAGTAGGGTGGATAAGCGGCAGCGTCATCCACCATTTGCTGCATATTGTCGGAAGACACTTCGCTTTTCCGACCTACAAAAAGCGGATGTGAGAAGACGTTGAGATACGGAAATGTGGTTATGTAGGCTGATTTATTGGGGTTTTATAGATTTGAATAAACGGAAGGTTGTATTGAAATGGTGTCCCCTGCAGGAATCGAACTTCACTGTTAGTCAGTTGGTGTGGCTGGGGGGTTGTAGATTCGATAATAAAAATACCCTCAATTATACCCTCGTATGTCTTTGATAACTCAGGAGGGGGCTGTGGGAACATTTTTGCTGATTTCTGAAGTCAGGATCTGTGTGTTTTTAATTCCCTTTTTGAGCGAAGCAGCTTTATCATAAATTGCATGATTGTTGTCCATGCCTGAACGTTCCATTTCCAGTGAGCAGGACGCATTGCAGCATTGTTATTTTACCTTTCAGCCAGCATCCCCGGATAGTGTTTAGCGATAATGTCATTCATCTTTTCCATCAAGTCGGGGCGCTTGAAAGTCACGTGTGCCGACCCCTTCTGAAAGTAGCGTATCACTACGTAAGTATCGTCAAAGTTCTGGCTGTGCGGATTATGCTGAATATGGTCTGAAAGTCGGTACGCAATGTCCGCCCGGCTGTCCGGTACGGGTTTGCCCTCCAGTAGATGCAGCATGCGTTCTAAGTCCACTAACTGATCCCGTTTCCAGCCCCACGCCAGCCCGTAACCCCACTTATCGTATTTCACCACATTGTTGATAATGATCCGCTTACCAAATGCGCAGGGTGAATTGGTCTTATAGTCCCAGCTCAGACTTTTGAAGACGTTAATCACGCCGCGCTCAAAGACTTCGCCTTTGCTGTTGTGCAATTGCTTAAAGGTAGAGAGAATATTGGCTTCACTGATTTCAGGAATATCGTCTCCCTCAAGGTTTCTGTCCCACTGGTCACGCGCCTGACCATCCATTAAGGAAAGCATTCCCGATTTCTTCATCAGGTCACGCCAGATGCTACGATCAAGGTTGCAGGTAATGGCTTTCATCGCAGTTTCTTTTTTCTCCATAAGCCAGCAACCACAGCGAAAATCCTGCTTCATGGCCCAGTCTAAGGCGGTCTTACCGCCGATGCTTTGTGTCAGGCGTGAGATCTCAGCGACCTGATTTATCACTCCCTCGATCTGCTGGAGTGCATTTTGACGTACGGTAACGATACGCTCGATGCTGGTGGAGCAAATCACGTCGCGCTGGTGGGTGAGCACTTCAGGTTCGGCGTGTGTGGTGAGAGCAGACATAAATTGCTTCCTTATATAAATAAAAAAGCCAGCCGGGTAAGGGCTGGCATTTCTGCGGGTAAGGTGCGGTGTTATTTTAGTGGCGAATGTTGCAGTAGCTTGAGGTGGCGCATATCACGAACGTCAGCCAGCGCCTGTTCGATACAAGGCAACAGTACGGCGGAATGGGTAAGGTCATCATCGTTGTCGAAAATGATTGTAGTTTCGCAGTCGATATTGTCCTGTAGCCAGTCGATGAGGATCTGCAGCCCTTGTTCTGTCGTGAGTGACATCGTGTTATTACCCTGCGGTGTTGTGGAAGATCACCAGTCGAATGTTTCAACACCTGGAAGGAGGTCGCCATCCGCATCCAGATGCAGAATATCGATGTGGTGGTATCGTGTGAGTGTGACGACCAGTCTTCGGCAGGCCTTTGATAGCCCGAGTCGTTTGAGACGCAGTGCAGGGTGACGTCTGGCATTCAGCCGGAGCAGATACCCGTAGCCGGTATCGAGGACCCATTGACCGTCTCCACTCTTTGATACCTGTTCCAGTCGGACGTTGTCTTCACCGGTGATATGTGCCGTGCTGCAGCACAGGCCGCTCAGCCCTGCGCTGGACGGGAGCGGGGTTTCGACGATAATCTGACCCGGTCGGTCGGCGATACGCAGTAACGTGCCATGGGCGTTGACCGCATCAACCAGTGCAGCCAGCTCAATACCGTCTATATCCACGGCAATGCGGCCCCCGTTGAGTGGCATCGCGGCGAGCGACCCGGCTTCAATATTCACTGAAATTTTCATCGTATTACTTCCTTTTAAGCCGCCCGGTAAAAGCTCTGCCAGGCAGAAAGCTGCTGGCTGATATGCTCGCGGGCTTCGAGGACCAGCCCGTGTACGGCATCGCGACTGAGCCAGTGGTGCGGACGGTCATCCTGTTCAATCAGCGTCTCCGGGAGCCACTGCTGCGCGATAATATCGCCGGTGGTGTGGCAGATGATGTCCAGGCGTACCGTCAGCAGACGGGCGTGGTGAGACAGCAGCCGCTCCAGGCAACCGTCGACTGCAGTCTCATCGATATCGTCACCGTGATATGTGGCGTCAGGCATATCGGCAACGGCCCGCAGTTCAAAGTGCTGCGTCTGGCGACTGAACAGCACCTCGTTTGCAGAGTGAGGCGTGGTGGCCTCCAGCAGATGCCAGCCGGTCTGCTCTGCGAGGGCGCATAGTTCGCGAATATCTGCCTGCAGTGCCGTGCAGAATACGGCGAAGGTCAGGTCTTCGTCCTCCGGAAATCCTTCGACCCGCGGCGTGATGCAGCCAGCATGACAGTAGTGGTTGCTGAGCGCATTTTGACGCAGAGCCACGGTGATGTCGTACAGCGTCAGTAACACCGTCAGATGCTGTGCTTCGGCATCAGACAGGCACTGACGCCGGGCCAGATGTGGCAGCAGGGTCAGGAGGTGGTCGCGGCACAGCCAGCCATAAAACGCGCAGCCGTCACCCTGGCTGTATGAGAGCCGCCATTGCCAGGCCAGGTGCGTGGGCCAGCCTGCGTCCTCCAGCAAACGCGACCCGTGACGTTTCATCAGTAAGTCAAACATGGTGATTGTCCTTATAACGGTGCAAAGGAAAGTGCAGCGTCATCATCCGCGGTAATGAGGGCGCTGAGGCTGCACACCGAGGTGGGGTTATTCAGCAGATGCCGGTGCCGGAAAGCGTACGCGGCTTAAGCCCGTGGCATGGCGGGCCCGCAGAATGTCCATCGGGGTTAAATAGGGTGCCTGTTCGGTCATGCTGAACCCGGTGCGGTCAGTGCGGACCAGCGCATAGCGTTCGACGACGTAGTTAATGGCATCCATCGGTGACAGCGATTTGTCGATGTGCTCCTGAATCACCGCGTCGTCACTGAACGGGGTATCGCAGAGCGCCAGCCCGTAATGCCGGTCGAGCAGAAACGTCAGCAGTTTTTGCCAGTCTTCCAGCGGTGACGGGCGTGGGGCAACCGCTGCCGGTGAAGGCAGCATCAGGGTGTTTTGCATGGGGAAATCCTTTATATAAGGCAGGCGTTGAGCGTTATCTGGCAGCGTCTGCGAGATAAATGGTTATATACACGTAACCGAATGAACCGTTTGTATCAGATTCACAGGTCAGACTGTTCAGCGTGCAGTAGTGGTGTTTTGCCTTGCGTGGGTCCAGTTCACCACTCTTCAGTGCAGTCTCCATCCGCTTAACAAACGCCGGAAATGTGGCCTCCAGTGTCTGCAACTGCGCCGGGGTGAATTCACCCCTGAGGCTTGCACGGTCAGCAAGGTAGTGCAGACACTGGCCCTCCTGGACCAGGCGAGCGCCAAACGAGGGTGTGATATCACTGCGCAGACCCCAGACTGGGGCGGTGGTGTGTTGTGACATAAAGGTTTTCCTTTAGCGTAAGGATGTGAAGGCGGGATTAATTAAGTGTCACGCAGCGCAGCACCAGATACGGGCCGTGTCGGTCCTGACGGCGTTCAGCAAAAACTGCCAGCACACCACGGTTGTCCCGCACCTCCCGGCCTGTGTAATGGCAGACGCTGCCGGTCCAGCGGTAGCGACCGCGACAGTACGTTGTCAGACGGGCACCGGACGTCCGGCGGTAAAGCGCCATTGCCTGGCGTTTGCTGATAATTTTCACAGCCAGCCCCGTTCCGCGAATGACACAATGCTGTTTCTGCCCACGACAAAATGGTCCAGTACCCGCACGTCAACCAGCGCCAGGGCATTTTTCAGCCTTTCGGTTATCTTACGGTCAGCCTGGCTGGGTTCAGCATCGCCGGAAGGGTGATTGTGCGCGAAGAGCACGGCGGCCGCGTTATGGCGCAGAGCAAACTTCACCACTTCCCGTGGATGGGCTTCGGTATGGTTTATCGTGCCGGAAAACAGCGTTTCGTGCGCGAGCAGACGATGCTGGTTGTCGAGCAGCAACACCATAAACACTTCCCGCTCCAGGGGGGCCAGCTGCAGACGTAACCAGTCGCGGGTGACGTCGGATGAGGTGAAGGCCACGCCGGGCTGACGCAGGTGCTTATCCAGCAGGCTGACCGCCCGCCGGATAGTGCGTTGCGCATAGGGCGTTAAGGCCGGTGGCGCATCAGATGACCCCGTAAGACAGAACAAATCAGTTTGTGACGGGGCAGGGGCGAGGGCTAATGCGGTGTTCATTTCCGGACCTCCGCTTAGTCAATCAGCCGCATGATGCCGCTGCATTCCGGGTGCGTCAGCCCGTAATCCCGCAGACGGTAAAAGTGCTCAGTCATGGCTTCACTGCCGGTTCGGCAGGCATGGTGACTCCAGGCCATCAGCGACACCGCAATTCCGGTAGCTTCGGTGCTGAGTTCAGCCTCATTACCGTTGCCCTCGTTAAACAGCGTGTAGCTTTCCTGCTCCGGTGGCATAAGGAATGCTCCACCGTTGGACAAGGTGTAAAACTCCCACACGCCACCCTGATAATCGGTATTCCACAGGTCAAGCCAGGCGAACACCTGCGGTTCGAGGTGAACCCACTGGCGGACATGGCCGAAGTGACGGCCCCAGAAGGCGACGCGCTCTTCGTCGGGAACCAGAGTGGCGGTAATAGCTGGAAGGTCAGGTTGCTGCGAAATAGCCTTATTAGTCATTGCAGCAATATCAGATGTGATGGATTCATATGTCATGATTTTTTCTCTTTAAATCAGTTTGTTGGGTGAGATACAACGGGCATCGCAGAACAAGCTGAATGCCATTTATCAAGAGAAAGGACAGATAAGCGAGATGCGTGGGGGTGATGCTTTAGCTCAGGGCCTGCTGCATTTGCTCAGCCAGTACCCACAGCGCCCGGTTCAGCTTCAGGTCACCATCAATGCCCTGCACGGCGCGGGTATGGCTGCGCTTGCCCCGGGCGCTGTGGCCCGAAAGACCGCCTTTCACCAGGTTTTCCTGGACGCGATTAAACGTCGTCCACAGGTCGCTCTTGTTGTCTTCCCATCGCCGGGCGTTCAGCACCTGTGCCGGACTCACCGGCTGGTGTGTTTCACCAAAGCGGTACGTCAGTGCGGCCTGCGCATAAGCAGACTGGTTTTCCGGTGTCAGCGTGATGGCCTGCATGGCTTCCTTGCCCTGCTCAATACGGTCAAACACGCCGAGAACTTCATATGCGCCTTCAATCACCTGGCGGGTCACGTCTCCTTTGTGTGGAATACGAATTTCACCCAGCGACTGACAACACACCAAACCGTTCGAACAAACCTGGCGGTACATGCCCGGCATCATGCGGTACGAGCTGGAGCCGTCGTGCGAATTCAGCAGCACAATTTCCTGCACTTCCTTTTGCGTAATCTGCCCGGCTCGGCGCAGGCGCAGCAGATGTCTGGCATGCTCGCGGCGGTCCGGGGTGCGCACGCGGGACTGGCAGGCAAAGAAGGGCTCAAAGCCTTCTTCATGCAGACGGTCGAGGATGGCGATGGTCGGGATGTACGTGTAGTGCGCACTGCGGGATGCATGCTTGTCATCAGCAAACACACTCGGTACACAACGGGCAAGTTCGTCATGGGTCAGTGGGCGGTCGCGACGAATCGAAGTTGCCGCGCCGTAGAGTGTGGATAAACGGGTCATGGGTAAATTCCTTATGGCATAAATGCAAAAAAGCCCGCTCATCACTGAACGGGCTACGGTTGGCGCGGATAAGTCGCGGTGGCTTTCAGGGCTGGTTTAAACAGTCCTGCCAGGTTTTACCCCTGAGCGCCTCGCTGAGGCCCCGTGCGCTGAAGGGCTTTGAATCTCCGGTTTGCTGTGAGGTAAAGACAATGCTGTCGCGAGCCCCGGTGTGTGCCAGGGCTTCAAAGGCAATGCTGGCCGGAACCGGGTCATTCGGGAACAGAGTGGTGTTTTCCAGTTGATACGCCTGCTGATTAATCATCAGGTAAAGCTTTTCCAGCCCCTCGTCAGAGCTTGCCGACCAGCTCTCCTGGCGTGAGCTGAGCCTGACGGTCATTTTTTTGTCGCTGCAACTGAGCGTCAGCTCCTGTCCTGCAGCGTTCTGCGAGCTCAGGGCAAACTCCATTCCGCCGGTGTTGCCATACCAGTTGCCCCATTCCTGCTCAGTAACGGCAGCGAATACGCTGGCTGATACCATCAGCCCTGTAAGGAGTATCAGAATGAAACGCTTCATTGTGTATTGCTCCCTTCGTTGGCCGGACCTGTCACCGGTGACACTGGTGCTGTCTGCATTGCTGGTTGCTGCAGGTGAGCCCGTAAAATCTGCTGCTTTGCCAGTGCATCCGGCAGGGCATTGATGCAGTAGTTAACGTAATAGACGCTGAAGGCAAAGGTGTAGAAGACGTTCATCTTCAGCTCCAGTTGAAACTGCGTCAGGGTGTAATGCTGCAGTGCCGAACGGGCTTTGAATGCCCAGACGATATACAACACCATCAGTGCAAGGCTGAGAATGCCTGTGATGGCAATTATCACGACCGGTGTATGCAGCGTGTAATTCAGCGGGTCAATCACCGGGCTGGTGTACGGGCGCAGCAGGGCACTCAGGCCAAAGCAGACCGCCATCCAGATAATCAGCACAGACGACGAAAAGCGCTGACCGGTCTCCTGCATGAGGGTGTCCTGGTGTTTGTACAGCCACACCAGCGGCCAGACGCCGCCGGTGGCAATCGTCATCAGCGCCAGGTGCAGCGTGGGGGTAGCCAGTTTTTCTTTGAGGGTTGTGATGGTCGACATTGTTTCAAACTCCTTGTTTTACAGACAATAGCACCCCGGCATCGCACAGACGTGCGACGGCCTTTCCGGTGAAACGGAAATGGCAGCAGGGCGGGAAACGGTTAAAAAAGCAGAGTGGCGCGGTTACGCCGGGTATGTGTTGTGGCGGGCAATTATTGTCGCGTCAGGCTGATTTGGTTTCGCTGCGGGGCTTCTCCGGTACGCTGAAAATCACCAGAAAAATCAGCAGCAGGAAAATTCCTTTGACGACAGCGCCAGGGTTGGAATTCATTTGGGGAGTCCTTGAGGTTGCGGTAACGGTTTGAGAAAGGTGGTTGAGGCAATGCGGCCGATGGTGCGGGTGGAGGCAATATCGACGGCCCCGCTGACGAGTCCCCCGGCAAGCGGCACCAGACGTACAATGTGCTCCGCGCTGACCAGCCCCGCACGGGTCGCCAGCAGGGTCAGGGTTTTCTCGGCAACCTGCTGTGCCACGGCAGCGGTCCAGCGGTCAATGGCCTGTAAGGTGAGGTCCTGCAGCAGCGCCTTGGCGGCATTGCCACACAAACACAGCCCGGCCAGGGCGCGAATGCGCTCGTCAGACAACCGGTGCTGTCCAAGGCAGGCGAGTGCTGCCACCAGGCGGGTTTGCAGGAACAACACACTGGTGATATTCAGTGGCAATGTAACGGGCAGAGCCACCACACCGCCAATGCCGGACAGAAAGCCACTGCTGCCCGCTTTAATGCTCTCCCAGTGGATCAGATTACGCGCCGCCAGCGCCACATCACCTCCGGCGTCAGCAAGATAACGTGCAGCCAGTGTTTCGGCAGACTCGATACCGGCAATACCGCTGACGGCCTTGTCGTAGAGCCAGCCTGCAATGGCGTGGAGGTTACGGGGGCGACCTTCGAATGCTTCTTCCGGTTCGTCGTCGATCGTAGTCGTACTAAACGCCTCACGTTCTTCGTCTTCATGGTCGTCGTGGTTATGGTTCAGTTCCATTGTCAGTCCTGGTGAGTTACGGGCAAAAAGAAGGCCGGGCACCTGTGAAAGTGAGTCCGGCCAGTGGGGTGAAGCTGTGTATTCGCGCAGAAAGGGCTATCAGCTGCTACGCTTATTCCTGATTTCCTGGTTGATGATATCGAGGCAGTCGTCGCAGATTGAGTTGTCCAGTGAAATGAAACGGACCAGCAGACTGCGTCGTTTCCGGCAGTGAGAACAGGGAAAAACGGGTAAAAAGAGGGTGAGACCTGCGGTGAGCAGAGCGATGGCGACCAGAATATAAATCATGTTAACAACCTGATTATTAGGGGGGGCGTATCAGAGTGGGCGATTGTCGCGTTCAGATGCAGCTACCAGTGCCGCCGGTATTCCTCTTCTTCCATCGCTTCCAGACAGTCATCGCAAATCTCTTCGTGCAGGCCATTGAAGCACACCAGCAGGTTGCGTTTTTTCTGGCAGTAGGGGCAGGCCCGGTGGCGTAACAGCAGCCCTGCGACAAAGGCCGTAAACAGCAATCCTGCGAAGATCAGTAAATAAATGAACATGCAAAAACCCCTGTGAATGAATGGGTACCATGCTACGGAGGTCACTCGCGAGCGTCCAATAGGCAGTACAGATCAATAATGGCGTATTGATCGTTGTGAACGATCGATGGTGTGACAGCATCCGGGGGGCCTCTGTGCAGACAACAAAAAAACCGGCCTCACCTGCGAAGATGAGTCCGGCCAGATATACACAGTAGTGATATAGGTCTGAAAAGATTTGGAAATTTATCTGAAGGATCTTATCGATATTAGCTTTAGAAAACATTAGGCTCTTTGTCGAAGCAATAAAGATCGGCAATATTAGTCGCATTTATTATTATATTATTTATTCTTCGCTGGAGTTCATTAGCTTCTGGTTGAGTGATATTTTTAACGTCGAAGAGAAAACAAAATGCATTATCTCCTGATGCATTCCGTTCTTCTTTTAGGCACACTTTTGCTTCGTTTTTGCCATCTCGTTTCATAATGTAGGGACGTTGGTTGTTAATTTCGACAGTGAATCCGATGATATTGTTATAAACAAGGGAAATAATGTCCTCAGGAATAGAGCGTTTGTTTTTTGAATGAAGAGAAAACATGGTCGATTCAAGCATGGATAATTCCTTTAAATGTTGGGCCAATTAATAGTGTTATGAGGTTATATTTAACAACTGGAAAATAGATTTAATATTTGTTCGGTGATTGATAATCAGCTTGGTTCTAATCGATATATTACGTTTATAAACAAAAAAAGGTGGAATTTTTTGCGTATAAGTGCCTAAAAGTATTTTTAGGCTGAATGATACTGTTTGTAGTGTGATACGGGTGCAAGCCTCCATGTACTGCGCAGGGTATTCAGCCCACTAATAAGCGCTTCGGCAAGAGGTAATCCGGGGGTAGCTGCGGCAGAATAGTGGCTTGTGTAGCCAAAAACGGGTGTGCGGGCTCTGGCGTGATCCAGTACCCGGCCTGCGGATGTCATAGGGTCCCATGCAGTGGTAAGTTGAACCAGACACCCTTGTTGCGTAATGGGAGCAGTCAGCTCGTCACCGTGCAGTAACGCGGTATACGCCACGAGGCGCAGCTGCTGCGCAAGCCAGTGCTAGCGATGCCAGCCTGCCATAAAGCCACTGGCAAACGCCCTGAAGCAAAACCGAAAGTGGTCAGTGCCTGAGAGGGGAAGTTGTAACGTATGGGCCGGTAATTCACTGATAATCTGACGATAAAGTGCGTCGGTAGGATAATAAAGCATGGTAAGTCCCTGAGTTTAAGGTTACATACCATAGTGCGGTGGTGCGGGCGAACTCAGTCAGGCAGCAGAGTTAACAGTATGTGCCCGTCACCCGTCTCGTCAGTGGAATACCGGAATGCTTGCGCATCAAATGCTGCCAGGGCTGTATTCATCTCGCCTTTTATCACAAAGGGTACTTCATCTCTAAGCTGCCCGTTTTCAGCAAAATGTTGCGTCAGGTCGGATTTTTTGACCAGTAGTGCAGAAACGTCCGCATACTCCGTCAACAGCGTCGGAATATCCCATTCTGCGTCTGAAACCGCCGCGTTGACCCATCCCTGCGCTTTAAGTGTTTCAATGGCATACGTCAGGCGAAACAGGTCAGATTGTTGTTTGACGGGCGACGAACACGACGCCCAAAGGTATTCCAGTCGCTGGTGTAACCCGGCTGCGTGACCTTTCTGGCGTCCGAGTTTCAGTAAGCTCTCAATGTCGGGTGCAACGGAACGTGGAAAACGACGCTGTTTTTGTGCGCTCGCCAGCCAGCGAATCAGGAAGGTATGAGTCATCAGCGGTGACGATGCCTGGCTATCGCGCTGCGCCAGCCGTAAAGCAATCAGTGCGCACCAGGCCAGGTGAGCGAGATCGGCAACGGTTTGTTTCGGAGAGGCATTGGGGCTGAATTTCATGTGTATTTGTATGGTCGGGGGTGGAGGTATTAGCATGATAAATTGAAATATGAAGTACCGTAGAAATCTTTCAGGCGATCATTCATAGCCCTGACCACGCTTGCCTTTGTTCTCTGATTACTTACGTTTTTGCATGGCAAATACACTAACTACTGTCAATATTCCGGCACCTGCTGCCGCTGCAATTGCCACATACTTAGATAATCTGGCAGTCTTATCAATGGTACTGCTTATTTCCGAAGAACGTGAATGGGCATGCTCATTTGCCTTGAGCGAAATTGTTGCAAGGCTGGTATCAATTTTTTGTTTTAAAAGAAGACGTGTCTCGGCATCTCGTTTCCAGCGCAGTACCCGGTCGTCATGCCGTTGCGTATCTTCACGATCCCACAACTGTTGTTGCTCTTTTTCGGACAATAGTCGGGAGAGCTCCGCGAAAATATTATCCGATAACATCTGGAATCTTGCACGTCGTATGGGCTTAAGTTTCCAGTCTACATTATGCACAAGCTTGTTTCGATAACCTGCAAGACTATTGATCATGCCAGACAACTCAGGTGATAGATTAGCTTGTAAAGTTAACTGACGAAGCCCTTTTCCTTTAGCACCAAAATCCATTCTGAGCATTTTTTCAATATGACCCGATATCATAACCCATTCACCAATGATGAGTTTCCGTTGTTGTTTTTCTTCCGAGTTTAATGACATTGATTATTCATCCTGAATGATTTTTTCATCGGATGTTAAAGGTCTAATATGATTGTGGCAATTATGTAGGTGCTAGAGAATATTTCAGCGTCGATTGGTATTATAGAAATCAGCAAAATACCCCGCATTAAGCACATCCCACCACGCGAAAGCACTCATCAGCAGGATTAGTGCAGAAACTATAAGCGCCACTATGGATGTCGTTAAACTGAACATCAATGTTGCTGATATCATTGTACTTTTTACTGCGCTCAGGAGCATAGCGATGTTATTGAGCGCCGATGGCAACGCGAACAGAAAGACCACGACGAAAAAGATATCAATGACAGCCAGTATGTACCGCGTTTTCCATCGTGCTCTGTCGGTTATCTCTGCCCGGCCTTCATTGTTAAACCTTACAACGCTCTGGCTGCGATTGACGCTTTTGTACATCCAGATCGTTGTGACAGGCTCTCTGGTATTCATGATGAGCTGTATTTCGCGGTATGTGGCGTAACGATGCCCGGTTGCCCGTGCAAAGTAATGCGTAGCCAAATGTGGATCGTGCCCTTCCTGGTGCCAGAGTATCAGGAATTTTTCCAGGCCTTCGCTCTCGGCTTTTTTATCGGGTAAGAACCAGGACACCATGTCCAGTAAAACGTCAGATACAGCCATTCTGGATTTTCCTGTTATTCATCAATCTGAAGACGGAGTGGACAGGATAGTACCGTTTATCTGTTGACTGATTTTGATAAACAATGGGATCGGCATTTCGGCCAGAACATGATGCGTTTCGCCAGCGCTTCCAGAAATAACTCAGCTGTCAGCGGGGCTTTTTCCTGCGCGGCGCTGAGTTTCCTTCCAAAGCGACTGAGTTGCGACATATCTTCTTCAACTGTAAAGGGATGCAGACTTTCATCCAGCCGAAAATGAGGTGTCTGTAAGAGTGCAGGATTGCAGTGTGATGTGCCACCAGCGCTACCGGTGATTGTCAGCCAGCGCCGGATGATTTTCAGCAGTAAGTCGTCGGTGTAATCTTTTTCCGGTACATAAAGATGAAGCCGCACGTAAGGTTTGCCGCGTATATCCTGCATAACCACCCAGAAGTAGCCAACAAGTTTACTGAGGCTTTGCTGATGACGCAGGCCGTTCAGTAATGTGGATACGGCTTTCATTTGCTGTTGTAGATGGCAGTGATAATCGTTCTGCGGATGGCCCGGTGATGTTGATGACCACTCAAGAAACAATGCCAGCCGGAATGTTTTTACGCCGGGTTCAGCACCATGTTGCGTGTAATGGTAATCGGTGAGCATTCTGGCGAGACGCTGCTTTTGTTTCAGCTGTTTGTTCAGCGCCTGCCTGGCAGGTAAATATGCATCAGGCAAATAGTGTTGCGATCGTTGAAGAACATTACCTTTGCCGTGATGAACAAGGACGAGCGGCTGGAAGTGTGTCCCGGCGCGGCAACTTCTCACATCTGATATATTTTTCAGCGCTGAATGCCATGCTCCCGGCTGTATCGGTGTTCCGGGTTGCCAGATCCCGGACGCAACAATATTTTCTGCCTGGC
This sequence comes from Buttiauxella sp. S19-1, assembly GCF_022134725.1. Classification (NCBI taxonomy): domain Bacteria; kingdom Pseudomonadati; phylum Pseudomonadota; class Gammaproteobacteria; order Enterobacterales; family Enterobacteriaceae; genus Buttiauxella; species Buttiauxella sp. S19-1. The sequence goes on along the minus strand of NZ_JAHWLU010000124.1, from coordinate 165 downwards.
GACGCATTCCATCGAGTAAGGTGAACAGGCTAACTTCCTCAAACCAGAAGCGATAGTCTCGTCTGAGTTCATGTAAGTTTTCACGAGCCTGATCCGGTGAGTCCCCCATGACACTTCTTAAATCGCTGAACATTGTCACCTGTTAACTCCCGTAAACTTCTTTAT
>NZ_JAHWLU010000123.1:0-14059 GCF_022134725.1 Buttiauxella sp. S19-1 | reverse complement strand
GTACAGAAAAATGCGGATGAAACGCTTTCACCTGCACAATCATGCTGCGTAAATGGGCAACGGAATCAATAGTGTCTTTAATTCCGACAATATTTTTTCTCGACTCAACCAGCTGTTTAACAATTGCAGGAGTCAGGTCTTGCCCGGTCAGTGCCGGAAAGTTATAGAGGATCACCGGCAAGGTTACGCTGTCCGCCACCTGCTCGTAATAACGAAGCAGATTTTGCTCGGAGACTTTCCAGTAATAGGGGTTAATCACCACAATGCCATCGGCACCGTGAGTTTGTGCATGCTGGCTGAGTCGAATGGTTTCCCGGGCGTTGGTCCCACCGGTCCCAATGAGCACCGGAACGCGATGATTTACGTATGCAATCGCAAACTGAGCTATGTCCTCACGCTCTTCTACAGAAAGCTGAGAGAACTCGCCCCCACTCCCCAGAAAGAACAGCCCATCAACGCCAGCATGAATAAGATCGTCAATCAGCTCACCAGTACCCACTTTGTCGAGGTGGCCATCCGGCGTAAAAATAGTGGAGACAGGGGGAATTATTCCCGAGAACTGCACAGTATCTTGCATAAAATCCCCTTTCAAAACATATGGTTTAGTATTTTGTTCTACATTATAGAACTGTGTTCTTTAATTTAACTCAATACTAGTCCACTTGCGCTGATGGCGTAAACCATCCAGCCGGTAGTTGTTGTTCATAATTCAATCCAGATCACAGAACGGGTTGAAATGAGCCACCAGACACTCGCCCGCTTTATCCGCATAGACCGAAACGTCATTTGGTCATCAACTAGCCACCCCGTCAGCTGTATCACAAATATTAAAAAAAAATGCTTATCCTGAGCAGAGGTGACTTTTATCTCATATGGTTAGCTGATAGATATCAATGTATACAAAGACTTGTTTTTTACATGGTTAATTTTAAGGATAAGAATATGCCAGCAGTCGTTGATAAAGCATTGGACTACATTGGCGGTATGAACACATCAGTGTCAGTGCCACATTCCATGGACGAAAGCACAGCTAAGGGGATGTTTAAATATCTGAAGGAGTTGGGGGTACCGGCAAGCGCTGCTGATGTTACCGCACGAGGCGATCAGGAGGGATGGAATAGTGACTTCACGAAAAAAATGGCTGGTTGGGCTGAGAAGATAGAGTCTGGCAACCGTGTGATTATTAAAAACCCTGAATACTTTACTTCATATATGCGGGAGCAACTCCGAGAGCTAGTGTGAGTATCCCCTTCGCAAACAGATTAATTTTTCCGGACGCTCACCTTCAAAATATGTGAGCGTCCGTTCTTCCTGAGTGTTAAGCACTATCTCCCGCCAGAATCTCTCTAAGCCGACTAGCTTTCGATCACACTGAGCGCCATATGGCGGTTTTTGCCGCGTTAGCATAACTTCAAAACTCCCCCCTGGATGCCAATCTACATCTCATATCTTCCGCTATAAAATCTGTAAAAGTGGACATTTCTCGACTTTTCATCTAAAAGTTCTGCGGTTGGCATTAGACAAATCCAGCTATCTAATAATAATTGCTGAGTGTTAAAGAGCGGCAAGTCAGCTAGCCGCCGGGCATTTCGCCACTCATAAAAACAACGACGCACCTTCTTTGGAGAATTTATGCAATCCTCGGTTAACCACAACGAGAGCCGAACCTTCTTCGGTCATCCTTACCCACTAGGCTCACTGTTTTTCACTGAAATGTGGGAGCGATTCTCGTTTTACGGGATCCGTCCCTTACTCATTTTGTTTATGGCAGCAACGGTTTACGACGGCGGTATGGGGCTTGCGCGTGAAAACGCGTCAGCCATCGTCGGTATCTTTGCTGGCTGTATGTATCTGGCAGCACTGCCTGGTGGGTGGCTTGCCGATAACTGGCTCGGGCAGCAGAAAGCGGTCTGGTATGGCTCGATTCTCATTGCCCTCGGCCACCTGTCGATAGCCTTGTCTGCTGTGTTCGGCGACAACCTGTTCTTCATCGGCCTGATGTTTATCGTTCTTGGCTCTGGCCTGTTCAAAACATGCATCTCGGTCATGGTTGGGACGCTGTATAAAAAAGGTGATGCGCGTCGGGACGGCGGTTTCTCGTTGTTCTATATGGGCATCAACATGGGTTCGTTTATCGCACCACTGATTTCCGGCTGGCTGATAAAAACCCACGGCTGGCACTGGGGCTTCGGCATCGGTGGTATCGGAATGCTGGTTGCGCTGGTTATTTTCCGCGTGTTCGCCGTTCCGGCAATGAAACGTTACGACAGTGAAGTGGGCCTGGATTCAACCTGGAACAGCCCTGTTGCTAAGAAAAAAGGTGTCGGTGGCTGGTTGCTGGTACTGGCTGCCGGCACGGCGGTTATCGTTACACTGATTGCACAAGGTGTGATCGTCATTAACCCCGTGGCGGTTGCCAGTGTGCTGGTATACGTGATTGCGGCGTCGGTAGCGCTCTATTTTATCTATCTGTTCATGTTCGCCGGGCTTAACCGCAAAGAGCGCGCCAGGCTGCTGGTTTGCTTTATTCTGCTGGTTTCTGCGGCCTTCTTCTGGTCTGCGTTTGAGCAAAAACCCACTTCGTTCAACCTGTTTGCGAACGACTATACCGACCGCATGATCGGCGATTTTGAGATCCCTGCCGTGTGGTTCCAGTCAATCAATGCGCTGTTTATCATTTTACTGGCACCGGTGTTTAGCTGGGCGTGGCCGCGCCTTGCACGAAATAACATCCGCCCAAGCAGTATCACCAAGTTTATCATCGGTATTTTATGCGCCGCTGCGGGCTTTGGTTTGATGATGCTGGCGGCACAAAATGTCTTGAACAGCGGCGGAGCGGGTGTATCGCCACTTTGGCTGGTGGGAAGCATCCTGATGCTGACACTAGGCGAGCTGTGCCTGAGCCCAATTGGGCTGGCGACCATGACATTGCTGGCACCAGAAAGAATGCGTGGCCAGATGATGGGACTTTGGTTCTGCGCCAGTGCGCTGGGTAACCTGGCGGCAGGCCTGATTGGCGGCCATGTGAAAGCAGACCAGTTGGATATGCTGCCTGATCTGTTCGCACGTTGTTCTATTGCGTTACTGATTTGTGCGGCGGTGCTGTTCGTCCTGATTATTCCAGTACGCAGAATGCTGGAAAATGCCCAACAAAAACCGGCGACCCATGCCTGATTTGTAATATCTTCACCCGCAATGAATGAAAGAGGCCGGTCAGACGACTGGCCTTTTTCATTGCCAGACATAGCGTACTAACGCCACCAGCACCACGATATTCACCATCACACTAATGATGAACCAGGTTTTAAACGGCTGCTTTTGCGTTTTATGGCGGAAAACCTGCTGACCGACAATCGCGCCAGGCCATCCGCCAACCAAACCAAACATCAGCAAAGTGGACTCAGGCACTCTGCGCCAGGCTTTGCGGGCCGCCATTTTATCCGCACCGTAAATCACCACCGTCAGCAGGTTAGCAAACAGGAACCACATCACCACAGGGTGAGGCAAGAATGCGCTGCCCAGAGCCGCTAAGGCCAAAAGCAAAAAACAGAAACGATTGAGATTCATACCATTAATCACAGAGCTTTTAGCAAAAAAAGTGCACAATTATATCCGATTCAGAAACATTAAATAATTCAATGGATGCACTATGACTAAATGGAAATACACGCCCAACGTTTTTAGTAAGCACAGCGCCCGTATTTGTATCGCGGGTCTGGTATTAGCCATATCTCAGAGCGCTGGCGCAGCAGCTTCATCGGATACGTTAAGTTTCACACATAAAGACTGGGATTTGGTGTGTGATAACACGCTGACCTGCCGTGCAGCTGGCTATTCAGCAAACGATGTCGATCCTGCATCAACCGTCTTGATAACCCGCAAAGCGGGGCCATCGACCACTGTTATCAACCAGGTTATGCTTGCCGACTATGACAGCGAAGCCGCCAGCAAAACACCAGGGCAACCCCTGCTGCTAATAGATAACCAATCGCTGGGCAAACTTTCCACAGCGGATGGCGATGTCTGGACAATGAGTGAAACGCAGTTCACAGCTTTTAAGCAGGCTTTGCGTCGCGACAGCAAAATCAGCTTTAAAAACAATCTTCATGAATACGTTTTCTCCGGTGCAGGTTCCAGTGCAGTAATGCTGAAAATGGATGATGTTCAGGGCCGCGTGGGTACCACCGGTGCGCTGATAAAGAAAGGGAACAACAACGAATCGGCGGTCAAAATGCCCGTCCCGGAACCGGTGATAGTGAAAGCCCCGGTGCGCGATAAACAAAGCCGTGACATGACACCGCAGGAAACTGCGCTGATTAAACCGTCTATCATCAAGTTTACCGGTGCAGATAGTGACTGCGATGAAGAGCGAATCAATGGCACCTGGCAAATTGCCAGCCTCAATGAAAACCAGTCACTGGTGATTGCGCCATGCTGGATGGCTGCCTACAACTCCGGGGATATGTATTTTGTGATTAGCAACGATATGTCCAGCCCACCAGAAATAGTGACCGACAGCGCAACCTCCTGGGACGATGGCATCGTTGAATTTTTCATGAAAGGCCGTGGTCTGGGTGACTGCCTGAGTGTGGAACAATGGGTATGGGATGGTAAACATTTTGTGCACAGTGCAGCCCGGAGCACCGGGCGTTGTCAGATGATCCGGCCAGGCGGTGCCTGGGAGATACCGACACTGACAACCAAAGTCGTCACACACTAATGCACCACAAAAAAGCCCCCTCACCTGTCTGAGCGAGGGGGCCTTATCTTTATAGCAAGTTACTTCTGCGGACGCATCGCAGGGAACAAGATAACGTCGCGAATGGTGTGGCTGTTAGTAAACAGCATAACCATCCGGTCGATACCGATGCCCAGGCCAGCGGTTGGCGGCAGGCCATATTCCAGCGCGGTCACGTAGTCTTCGTCATAGAACATTGCTTCGTCGTCACCGGTTGCTTTCGCGTTCACCTGCTCGAGGAAGCGCTCAGCCTGGTCTTCAGCGTCGTTGAGCTCGCTAAAGCCATTACCGATTTCACGTCCGCCGATGAAGAACTCAAAGCGGTCAGTCACTTCCGGGTTCACGTCGTTACGGCGCGCCAGCGGAGAAACTTCGGCCGGATACTCAGTGATGAAAGTCGGCTGAATCAGGTGTGCTTCTGCCACTTCGTCAAAGATTTCAGTAACAATGCGGCCCAGGCCCCAGCTCTTCTCAACCTTGATACCAATAGACTCGGCGATAGCTTTTGCCGAATCGAAGTTATCCAAATCCGCCATTTCCGTTTCCGGGCGATGCTTTTTGATAGCTTCACGCATCGTCAGTTTTTCAAACGGTTTGCCGAAGTCGAAAGTCTGTTCGCCATATGGCACTTCCGTTTTACCCAACACAGTCAGCGCCAGAGTACGGAACAACGATTCGGTCAGTTCGATCAGATCTTTGTAATCCGCATACGCCATATAGAGTTCCATCATGGTGAACTCTGGGTTGTGGCGCACGGAGATCCCTTCGTTACGGAAGTTACGGTTGATCTCAAATACCCGTTCGAAGCCGCCAACCACCAGACGTTTCAGGTACAGTTCCGGCGCGATACGCAGGTACATGTCCATGTCTAAAGCGTTGTGATGGGTGATGAACGGGCGTGCAGATGCGCCGCCTGGGATCACCTGCATCATTGGGGTTTCGACTTCCATAAAGCCGCGAGCCACCATGAACTCGCGCATAGTGGCGAGGATCTGCGAACGGACTTTAAAATTGTGACGCGATTTGTCGTTGGCGATCAGATCCAGGTAGCGCTGGCGATAGCGGGCTTCCTGATCCTGCAAACCGTGGAATTTGTCCGGCAGCGGGCGCAGCGATTTGGTCAGCAAGCGCAGCTCGGTACAATGGATAGACAGCTCGCCAGTTTGGGTTTTGAACAGCGTACCGCGAGCGGCAATAATGTCGCCAAGGTCCCATTTTTTAAACTGTTCGTTATAGACACCTTCAGGCAAAGCATCACGTGCAACGTATAACTGAATACGACCGCCCATATCCTGCAAAGTCACGAAGGAAGCTTTCCCCATGATGCGGCGAGTCATCATTCGCCCAGCAACAGAAACTTCAACGTTCAAGGAGGTCAGTTCTTCGTTATCCTTGCCATCGAATTGCGCATGCAATTGGTCAGAAGTATGGTCACGACGAAAATCATTCGGGAAAGGAATACCCTGCTCACGCAGCGCAGCCAGCTTTTCACGACGAGTTTTCAGTTCATTATTAAGGTCAATTGCCTCATCGGCACATTGTGCTTGTTGTTCAGACATGTTGGTTCCTCATTTCAGGCATCATTGCCAAAAAATCGCACGATATAATAATGGCGCTCTTAGATTCATTTCAGGCTGATTTCACTCAGCAATAGCCAAACTTAAGTTATTTAATCGCTGGCTTACACCACCACCAGAACATCCTCCTCCTAACAGCCAAACGGTGCAAGGAGCAGGTTTACACCTGCTCCTTGTATGGATAAAAATCAATCACTGTGAGGTTCATGCAGGCAAGGCACCGGTGGGGAAAACAGCAATCGGGCACCAACAGCCAGCAGCACAATCACCGCCACACAGCCAATCGTCCACTCACCCATTTGTGAGAAGAAGTGCTGGTAAGCGGCAATTGCCGTTTCACTGATACTGGATTCAGTGGTCTGTTGCGCCACCAACCCCGCCAGCCAGTTCGCCACCGCACCCGTTGCCAGCATGTAGATGCCGGTCAACATTCCGGTTACGCCTGGCATATTCAGACGTGTGATCTGCGCCATGGCGACCGGGTCGATAAACAGTTCGGCAAAACCCATCAGCGCCAGTCCACCCACCATCAGCCCCATCGAGGCCTGGCCATCAACCGTGCCGTGACGGGCGTTGAGGGCCAGCATCATAAATCCGCAGCCCATCATCAGCAGGCCGAAGGCGAATTTCAGCCACACACGGAACACGGAACGCGTTTTTCCATCTGGGCGAATCAGCCAGGCCAGGACTACGCCTCCGGTCATCACCGCAACAGCATTGACCGACTGGAACAGCGCCGTTGGCACTTCAATATTGAACAAGCGGCGGTTAACAAAGTTATCGATAAACAGACTGATAGAGCTGCCGCCCTGCTGTGCCAGAACCCAGAACAGTGTGCCAGTCAGCATCAGCAGGACGATTTGCCACAACGCGCGACGGTGATGCGGGGATGAAATCATGATCCGCGCCACCATCTGAGCGGCAAAGACACAAACGATCGCCAGCAGATATCCTGACCAGTTATTTTCCAGCAGCAACGTGAAAAAAACCGGAGCCACGCATAACATCACCACCAGCCAGCCCCAGGTTGGCAGCACAAACTTCACCGCGCACAGCGCCTGCTTGTCGACGCCACGGGTATTGCTGAAATGGCGATGGCCGCTTAAAAAAATCAGCAGACCGATAAACATGCCGATCCCCGCCAGCGCAAAACCGATGTGCCAACCGTACCACTGTGCCGTCAACCCGCAGGCGATGGGTGCGGCGATTGAGCCCACATTTCCCGCCGCATAAAGCAAAGAAAAACCGCCGTCGCGACGATGATCGTCCGCGGCGTACAGTTCGCCCAGCAGGCAGCTGATATTGGATTTGAACAGACCATAGCCACAAATAATGATCGCCAGCGCGAGATAGAGGCTCCAGGTTGAGTCTGATTCGAAGCCCAGCACTACGTGGCCGAGCGTCATCAACAGTGCACCGGCAATCACGGCCGTGCGATTGCCGAGCAGGCGGTCGGCAAGCCAGCCGCCGAGAATGGGTGTGACATAAACCAGAGAAGCGTACGCGCTGAATAGACTGATGGCGTGGCTGTCATCAAAGCCAAGCTGATGGGTGAGATAGAGGATAAGTAAGGCACGCATGCCGTAAAAGCTGAAGTATTCCCAGATTTGAATCGCGACGATGTAATAGATCGCGCGCGGCTGTGAGGGTGTTTTCATGAAGTCTCCCTGGTGCAGGTAAAAGGGAAATGGTTGATAGCAAACCTTTATGCGTAGGTCGGATAAGCGCAGCGTCATCCGACACTTTTATCTGTAACAACAGGCGAAAATGGTGGATGACGCTATCGCTTATCCACCCTACAACACCTGTTTAGTGACCTTTGTCCGCAATCTAAAGGGAAGTGGCAAGCCACTTCCCCTGGAACTTCAATTACTTGTTGTTTTCTTCTTTCAGCACTTTAACGGTGTAACGACCATCCGCCTGGCGATATGCGCCATGGATGTCGGTTTCGAAGCCCGGATAGTGAGCGCCGATTTCACACAGCATCTGCAAGAATTCCAGTACCGGACGGCTCTCTTCAGTGATCATCTCACCAGGCATAACCAGCGGAACACCAGGAGGATACGGAAGGATCATGTTGGCGTTGACGCGGCCCACCATCTCTTCGAGATACACTTCTTCGGTTTGACCGTGCAGCTCTTTCTGGAATGCCACGTACGGAGTCATCATCATGGCTGGCAGCACTTCGAATGCACGGAACATCAGGTCCGGCAAGTTGTGATGCGCGACCAGTTTGTGAATATTTTGCGCCAGATCCTGAACACGCATGTTTTCATAGAATTCAGGATCTTCACGGTACAGAGACGGCAGCATGTTTTTCACGCGCAGGTTCAGGTCGAACTCACGTTTGAAGTCGGTCAGCGCACGCAGCAGGCTCAGAGCTTTGGTCTTGTCGATACCGATGCTGAACAGGAACAGCAGATTGTACGGGCCGGTTTTCTCAACAATGATGCCGTGCTCATCGAGATATTTTGCTACGATGCTGGCCGGAATACCGAACTCATCCATGGTGCCATCTTTCTTCATCCCCGGCGTCAACATGGTGACTTTGATCGGGTCAAGATACATGTGTTCGTTGTCGATGTTTTTGAAACCGTGCCATGCGCTGTCAGAGCGCAGCGGCCAGCATTCCGCACCATCGATATGTTCTGGCTGCCAGACGTCGAAGAACCAGCCTTCAGACTCGCCTTTCAGGCGTTTGATCTCTTTACGGAACTTGATAGAACGCTCAATTGAGCCATCAATCAGACGCTTACCAGAGTTGCCTTTCATCATCGCCGCAGCGGTTTCTGTCGACGCAACCACACCATAATGCGGAGAAGTGGTGGTGTGCATCATGTAGGTTTCGTTGAAGGTCTCTTCGTTGACATCACCTTTCACGTGAATCATTGAAGCCTGAGAGAACGCCGCCAGCAGTTTGTGCGTGGACTGAGTTTCATAAATCACTTTCCCTTCCACACGACCACCGCTCATACCGCATTTGCCAGCATAAATTGGTGAGAAGTTGGTGTATGGCACCCATGCTGAGTCAAAGTGGATTGACTTAACATCGAGGGTTTTCTTGATGAAATCAGTGTTGTACAGCAGGCCATCATAGGTGGAGTTGGTGATAACCGCGTGCACCGGCCAGCTCGCGTTCGGGGTCTCTTTCACACGTTTGGCGATAGTGGCGCGCTGGAATTCACTCTGCGGAATACCACCCAAAATACCGTAAGCATTACGAGTCGGACGGAAATAAATCGGCGTAATATCGCTCATCATCATCAGATGGGTCAGCGATTTGTGGCAGTTACGGTCAATCAGCACGGTGCTACCGGCAGGTGCCGAATACATGCCAACAATTTTGTTAGCCGTTGAAGTCCCGTTAGTCACCATGTAGCTGCGTTCAGCGTTAAACACACGAGCGATATACTCTTCTGCTTCTTTGTGCGGGCCGCTGTGATCCAGCAAAGAACCCAGTTCAGAAACTGAAATTGAGATATCTGATTTCATGGTATTGGAACCAAAGAAATCATAGAAGATGCTGCCTACTGGGCTTTTCTGGAAAGCGGTGCCGCCCATATGGCCTGGAGTACAGAAAGTGTATTTACCTTCACGAACATATTTGAACAGTGCTTTGGTCAGTGGCGGCAGAATGGTGTCGATGTATTCATCGGTGTTCTGTTTGATTTTATTCGCGATATCTTCAGCAGCACCCAGCGCGTATTCGAAGAAGCGAACCTGCAAACGCAGATCGTTCAGGCTAACGTCCAGCGTAGAGTAGGTGTTCGCAAATGCGTATAACGGCATGTATTCATTGCATTTGCTGATTTCTTCGCACAGTTCGAGATTGTATTTATCCCAGTCGAAAATCACACCGCACAGGCGGGCGTTATTTTCGATAAGCTTCAATAAGTCTTCGCGGTCATTCGGATAGACAATACGGAAGTCCAGGCGTTCAAGGGCGCGATGCAGTTCACGGATAGGCTCTTCTTTAAAGTAGACGCCCATGTGATTCATGATTGCGATAACGTTCATAGTAGAATCTCCAGGTATGGGGAGCCCCTCCCATCACGAAGTGACAGGTCAGGAAAGGGCTCCAGGAAAAGGGGTTAGCGATTAAAGCGCGTCAGCGGTAGAGCTGTCGGTTGCGTCGTTAGCATGTTGACGCTGGTGCATTTTGCGGCCGTAGAACATCAGGATGATCAGGCTGACGATAAAGGTGCCGGCCAGTTCGAAGGAGCTTGCCCCCATCAGCGCGATGAAGCAGAACGCACAACCCAGTACCGAGCAAATCAGGCTCACGAAGTTGCGAATGTTGAAGCCTTCGAAACGAATCAGGTCAACGCAGGAGTAGAAGTAAGGCAGCATGGTCAGCAGTACCGCGATACCAGTCAGCTCGCCAAACAGGTCAGAAGCTTTACCACCGCTGGAGTTCATCAAGGTGATCAGCACCATCAGCGCAGTCATTTTCACGGCAGCCAGCAACAGACCTTTCTTAGGAATACCGTTGTTATCCACTTCACCGTAAATTTTCGGGAAGTTACCGTCACTTGCTGCACGAACACCGGCTTGACCCACCAGCATCATCCAGGAACCGAGAGAAGTCAGACACGCAAAGGCGGTGAATGCGGAAACCATTGGAGCCGCCCAGCTGCCCATAATCGTTGAAGCACTGATAGCGAACGGCGCACCGGATGCCGCCATCTGAGCCGCAGGATACATACCGGCGATAACCTGAGTGGCTGCGATATAAACCACACCTGCCATCGCTGTTCCCAGCATGGTTGCCAGTGGAACAGTACGCTTAGGATTTTTCACCATACCGGTACTGACAGCAGCGGATTCAACACCCACGAAGGCCCACAGGCAGAGCAGGATACTTTTGATGACCGCGTGGCTATCAGTGGTGTTGGAAGTGTTCCAGTTCGCCTGATAGGTTGCCGCGTCAAACCAATGCCAACCGACAATCGCAGTAATCAGCACCGGAATTAATACCAGCACCAGACCAATAGTGGTCAAACGGCTCACCCAGGTACCACCGAGCATATTCACGAAGGTAAATATCCAGACGATAGCAATACAGGCGATGCCAGCCGGAATGGGGTCATTCAGAATTGGGAAGAATGTAGAGAGATAAGAAACAGCGGTAATACCGATTGCCAGATTACCAATCCAGTTTGCGTGATAATAAAGTACACCAGTCTGGAAACCGAATGCTGGAGATATTTCCCCGGCATAAGCAATTGGGCCACCTTGCTGTGGATTCTTGGTTGCCAGTCGGGCATAAACATAAGCCAGAGACATTGCACCAATAATAGAAATAACCCAACCCCAAATAGCAATACCACCGATGCCAGCGAGGTTGGCAGGTAATAATGCAATACCGCTCCCCATCATATTACCAGCGACAACGCCGGTACATGCAAATAGCCCTATTTTCTTGGCAGAACCCATGTTGCTTATCTCCTAAGTTTATTTGGGCGGTACAGGTCATGATATTGAAACTGGTATTGACCCGACCTACTGCCAACAAGATTAAAGATTCATAAAAGATAAGTCCTAAAGATAAAGTGAAATAACAGCAAACATCAGACAAATGACATCTTGACCTTTTTTAATTAACATATAAGGATGACATGTTGATATCAAAAAAAGATAAACATAGTTTATTTACAGCAACTTACACACACCTTACAGTGTTATAATTGTGTTGTATGCAGGTGTTAAAATGCCAAATATAGGTAACATTCAGAGTGCTGGTGAGAAACATAAGTTTAACCTCATCATACTCAAAACCATGAGCATGATGAGGGTTTACTTATTCTGAAGCGAGGAAGTTGTCTAAATAAGGAACAACACTGGTCACTGAGGTCTGGAATACCGCATTTTGAATCCAGTAAAATGTATTATCACCAGGGCGTAAATTGAAAGCGGTCAGATAAGCATCCGCAGCTTCACGGTTCTTTCCTTTCATTTCGTAGACTTTGCCAAGCAGCACATAATTCATCCACGACATTTCCAGGTCGATACCGCTATTAATAGCCGCATAGGCTTCATCTATTTTTCCCTGACCTAGCAGATAGACGGTTTTGATTTGATAGTAAACCGCCAGTTCTTTAGCGCCGGGCATCTCGCCTAATTTGGCGACCTCTGTATAAAGCGTTTTGAGTTGTTCTTTATCCAGCGTTTGTTGCGAATGACGTAATACATCCACCAGCATTTTTTCTGCAAAGGCGTAAGAAAAGTCAGGAGAGTCTGCCAGCACATCGTCCAGTAGCGCACTGGCTTTATCTAATGAATCGACATCGCCATTCATTAATAACTGATGCGCCTGGTAGAAGTGTATTAACGCCGAGCCATGCGACGGTTGGTAAAGTTTGAGCATCGTCAACATGCGGTCCGGCCACGGCTGCTTCAATGCTTCCGATAAGCTGCTCAACAAGTCGCTCTGAATCGATAACTGATTGTCGCTGGTGATGAAATAACGCTTATCCATCATCGTTGAACCGTCAGCATTATCCACCAATTGCACAGACATAAAGCACTGCTGCGCACGATAGTGCCGCTGATTGACGAACTCAATGGTCAGCGTTTTACCTGAACTACTTGGCTCATTGGCGTTGTAGTTGGTTTTATCATGCACCATAAAAGTGGAGAAGGTGTTCAGCGAAGTGGTCATCAGGCTGCCCAGTCCTACCGCATAGGCATCTTGTGAGGCCCGGTTAACACATGAATTACCTTTGAGCAGATGGATATCAATATCGCGCGGATTCAAAAGCAAACGCGCTTTGGTACGCGGCGGTTGCGAGTCCATCGTCGATAGTGCAACCAGCGCCACACAAGTGCCTAACGCCAGTAAAAACAGCAGCCAGACCCAGATGGTGGCGATACGTTTCGGCTTCACCGGTTTCACGCGAGGCGGTTGATCTTGCGTTATTGCTGCTGCGGACTTTGGGGCAGGAAGATCCACTGCTGACGCAGACGCCGCGGGTGTAATCACAGGCGCTGGCGCTTCACCCTCTTCGGTACACCAGACTACCGGTACCGTTAGCTTATAGCCGCGTTTTGGCACCGTCGCAATGTATTCCAGGCTGCCGTCCTCGCCATCTTTCAGCGATTTACGAAGCTCAGAAATACTCTGCGTGACGACGTGGCTGGTGACCACGTTACGCGTCCAGACGTTATCGATAAGCTCGTCCCTGCTGAGCACTTCATCAGGGTGGCGGGCAAAGAAAACCAGGAGATCAATAAGACGCGGTTCTAGCGTAAGCTGGCGTCCCTTCCGGCTGATTTGGTTATCAGAAGGTGTAACCAGCCACTGCCCCACGCGAACAACAGGTTGCTGCATAAAAAAGAGCCCAAAAGGAAAAGGCGCGATGATAGCACAATTCCACCCCCTAACTTTGATAGGGGTCATCACCCTTTACACGTTATGTCCTTCTGGATTTATTTCAATAAGGCAGTTTTTGATCCTTAAAACAAACTGAAACACAATATTAACAACTATGACAATTTGATGGACGACACAACATCACCAAGCCCGTAGGTCGAATAAGCGCCAGCGTCATCCGACACAACATCACCAAGCCCGTAGGTCGAATAAGCGTCAGCGTCATCCGACACAACATCACCAAGCCCGTAGCTACCGTCTTGAACGTCAAGCGGTAGCTGCATAATTTTCATCCCATGGTAATCGGGTTTTCAGTACGCCGAAGCACATATGTACCAGCTTACGCATCACTGCACCCAGGGCCGCTTTTTT
>NZ_JAHWLU010000122.1:0-14194 GCF_022134725.1 Buttiauxella sp. S19-1 | reverse complement strand
TCAGAATGCACAGGCGGAAATGGCCTGCAATATACTGATAGCACTTGGAAAGTTAGTGTACGCTGGCCGACTTCGCAACGGATAAAGTTGTTGTTGAGAATAACTCGCTGTCCGGTGACCAGGCCCGTGAAACGGTGAAACAGGCCGCCTAATCCCTGAAAAATCAGGTCAGGGATAAGCTTGGTGAAGGCACAACATCTGCCATCGCAAACGCCATTATCAATGGACTTGCTGATACCGGTGATGCGGTATTGGGTAGTGCGGATTATGCTGCCGATGCAGCAATGGCGCTGGCTTCATGTGCAGCCGGAGACAGCTACTGTAACAAAGCCCTGAGTGATTTAGCGGGTAAGAATCAGGCGGTGGCGGATAACGTCAAAGCGTTGATGAGCAGCGATACTTGGTCAGCGGTGAAAGAGACGGTGGTGCAGGCGTCTGAAGGAAACCAGGCCGCGCTGGAAGCGACGGGCGGGATGCTGGCCGGTATTATACTGCCGGGTAAGAAGGTTCCGGGAGTCGGAAACCGTATTGAAATGGTGCTTAAAGCCGAAAAGAATTGGGAAACTGCTAGAAATAAAGCCATAAATATGGTTGGTGATTTAGGTGCTGATTCAAAGCCTGTTATTGGCCGATTGGAAGTGAGTGCTGGTAATGGAAAGGTTATTGGTCGCCAATCCAGCGATGGCAAGGTAGGCTGGCGTGTGGATTATGATCCAGAGAAAGGAACACATATTAATATGTGGGATTACTCAAAAGGTAAAGGGCCTGGTAAGGCAGTAAAAACCGTCATACCTTTTGAAGGTAATGAAAAAGCTTTTGAAACTATATTGAAACAGCTAAATAGGTAGAAACAATGACTTTGTTTGACGAATGCAAAGAAGCGTTGCTTGTTGATTTTAATATAGTTATTGGTGACGAAGAAAGAAAAGCTATCGATATGCTTTATAATTATCCCGTTGCCGCCGGAGGAGTTTTGTGGAAGGAGATGAAATATAGTGATTATGATGATTTATATGGTGTCTTAAACGCGAACTTAGTAAAAAACCACGACGTATTTGTCTTAGCAGATGATGCAGATATACCACTATTCAGGACAAATATTAAGCTGATAGCGGAAAACGTTTATGATGTTACAGCATTGTCACCAAAGTTATTTATTTATAACGATGAAATCATAATACAGCCGCTATTCCCATCAGAGAGTTTTCGCATTGGACTAAGATCTGACAATTTATAATTAAAAAGATCCCGGCCCCTCAGCCGGGATTTTTTACCTGTCAGCCAGTCGTCAGATCCACTTCCCCACTGGTGGTCGCTTAGCAGTGATCACCTCAATAAACTCCAGTATCTGTTGTTGCTTGCGGCCCGAGAGCCTACAGACCTTCTTCAAACAGTGTCGGGAAAAATGGGTAACGGGTTGCGAAAACGCACGTTAGGGCTTATGCGCCCGTGCATCAAAATGCACTGGCAAAAACAGGTTATAACCTGCTGATTGTGCTGGTAAAAATGGTTTTCTCTGGCTAGCTGCACAACGGATGAAGTTGTTGTTGAGAATAACCTGCTGGGTAAAGCGCTGGTTGAAGGATGTGCCATTGCTGCACCATGTCGTAACAAGGTTGCAGAGCAACTACTGGAGATTGGCGCTAAAGCAGGGATCGTTGGGCTTGCCGGAGCGGCTCTCAAGGATGTTGCCGATAAGATGACATCTGATGAACTGGATCATCTTATCACTCTGAAAATGATGGGTAACGACGAGGTTACTGAAAACTATCTCAACTCGCTTCAGGATAAATATGCTCCTGCGCATACCGGTAGTGACCAGGTAGCGGAATCAGGCCCAGGTAATACGGGCGGGAACCAATTACCGGCGCAAGGTCCAAATCATACCGGTAATAATGAACAGGTTGATACCGGGGGAAGTCACACTGGAAATACTGATGGCGTACCGAATACGGGTGGTAACACAACGGTAACTCCAATCCCTGATGGGCCGAATAGCGATGATTTGGCTTATTTGGCTGCTGGTGATAAACCAGCTAATCTGTCTCCAGATGGGTCCGCTAATGGGTATACTTACAAGAATCCGCTTTATATTGGTCATGCAACATGGGCACTGATTTATAACGATGTGGCGGCGACCGATCCGGCCTATCAACTGAAATACAAACTGATTTTTTATAAGCGCCCTGAAGATGGCAATATGTTTTCCGCCTTTACTGTAGCGGAATGTTCTCCAGCGCCTGTAGAAGCGAAGCTATCGGATTGGCGAGCCAATAATTATGCTCGCGTCACTGCCGAGACAGAAAAGTATATGAGCAGTTGTTTGCTTGAGCTTAATAATCAGTTACCGCGCTTGCTTAAGAAATAAATCATCTAATCATATTTTAAAAGGGGAGCTAGCTTCCCTTTTAAGCTAGTACATAAATTTATCCTTGCTATCCGTAAGCGTCAATTTAGTGCCGTATTTTGCCAACAGACCCGTCCTGCTAACTTAGACGTGCGCCTGTACAAACGGGCATCTAACCATGACATCTCAAACCTGGCGTTCCGACCCGCGAAAAGTCCTTCTGCGCCTTCTTTTTCACTATCCCTCTAATCCAAATAACTCATTGATTGATCCCCCTAAAGCTTCAGATAGATCAGCCAATAATGAAACTGATAATCTCAGATTTCATTCTCATAATGTGGTATGGCCTGTTGAGCTAACCCTAATTGTGTTGCCAGTTGTTTTTGGGTCAAACATTCCCCCATCATTTATAAAGAACGTATTTATAAAATCATTAAGATATTTCCTTAATAATTGAACTCCCATTCCTACACGTGTAGTCAAAATATGATCTAAATCATTTTTTGGCACTATCGACTCTGACTGTAAATATTTAATAACACCCAAATCAGATATGTTAGAATTTAACCCGCTCCAGATTCATCTCGAAAAATAATAATATAACAACCACATCTGTTCTTCCGGCTTAAATATTATTCCTTTTTACATCAGGATTGACTCACGCAATGAACGCGATAATCGTTGACGATCACCCATTGGCGCGGATTGCTATACGCAACTTGCTCGATACCAACGGCATCACCGTCACCACTGAACTCGACAGTGGCGAGCATGTGGTGCAAACCGTAGAGAAACTCAAACCGGAACTGCTGATCATCGATGTAGACATTCCCGGTCTTAGCGGTATCGAAGTGCTGGAGCAACTCCGCAAACGCCACTACGTCGGTATTATTATTATCATCTCTGCCAAAAATGAGTTGTTCTACGGCAAGCGCAGTGCCGAGTACGGCGCGAATGGTTTTGTTAGTAAAAAAGAGGGTATGAATAATATTCTGGCGGCTATTGAAGCGGCAAAAAATGGTTATAGCTATTTTCCTTTCTCTGTTGAGCGTTTTAGCGGTGTGACCCTCACTGAACAAGATAAACTGGATACTTTATCGACTCAGGAAATGAAGGTTTTACGCTACATTCTCAACGGCATTGATTACACCACTATTGCCCACAAAATGAATATCAGTAATAAAACGGTAAGTACTTATAAAACCCGTTTAATGGAAAAGTTAGATTGCTCATCATTAATGGAACTCTATGATTATGCGCAAAGAAATAAAATTGGCTAATAAGATGCAGTCTCGTTGGTTTATTTATTTGATGATGTTTTTTTGCCTGAGTAGTTTTTCTTCTTCTGGCGCCACACAGGTTATTGAGCTTAAAAGTAATTACCAGCCTGCGGTGCTGGATATTCGGTTAAGTACAGAAGACAGGTTATGGCTCGAGCGCAAAAAAACGCTGACTGTCGGCACCTGGTTGCCGGAAGTTTCCCCTATTGATTATGAGAGTACTGGGGGGATATATCAGGGTGTTAATGCCGATTACCTGGCTCTTCTGCAGAAAAATCTGCATATTAAAATTATTATTAAACAATATGATAGCGAGAAAGAGGCTCTTGCGGCACTGTCGAAAAACGAAGTCGATACGCTGCTGACTCAGTTAACTGCCCACAAAGAAACGCCGAGTTCTTTGCTGACAACGTCTGCGTTGATCAAAACCTGGCCGACACTGGTGACGTCACTTAAAAACACTTTGCTGCCGCTAAAAACCAGCAAAGAGGTGACTGTTGCTTGCGTGCGCGATTGCTCGTTTGCCGATGTTGTTAAGGTGGCGTTCCCGAATGCCAGAATGACTTATTACGATAATGACTACCAGGCGATGTCATCGGTGGTGTCCGGTAAAAACCAATATTTTATTGGTAATAACGTGACTACCGGGAATTGTATTTCTAAATACTTTTCACAATCGCTGGTGATTACCCACTATTTTAACAAGCAAGAACAATACAATTACTTTATTACCAGCAACCGTCAGCCGCTGTTGCGAAATATCCTTGAACGTTTTATTGCCTCAATCAGCAATGAAACCCATATGCGGATGATGCAGAACTGGCTAAACCGCGGCAATCTTTCCTATCTGAATTCACCTGGCCCATTTAGCCAGGAAGAGCAAAACTGGCTGGATAAGCACCGCACTGTCAAAGTGCTCATTAATCCCAACTATCCACCGTTTACGCTGATCGACAAGGAAGGCGAGTTACGCGGAATCATGGCTGATTTACTCAATATTATTCAGCTGCAAACCGGTCTTGAATTTCAGCCGGTGATGATGAGTTCCGACCCAAAAAAGGCACCAGAGCAGTGGGACATGATCCCCGCCACCACGCTGAATAATACGCCGCAGAACACCTCGCTTAGCGATCAGTTGATGAGCCTCTCGTTCGTTATTGTCACCGCGCATCACGAAAATGCTGACCGCTTGCTGACCAAACCACTGCGCATTGCCGTAGCGCTGGGGGATGTTTTGGTTGCTGATTTACATCAGCGATACCCGCTGGCGACTCTGGTTGAAACGGAAAATGTCGGTGAGGCAATGAAAATGGTCGAGGAGGGTAAGGTCGATGCGGCGATTACCACCGAGCTATCCGCCCGTTACATGATTGACCATTATTACCCGCAAAATATGTACTACATGCGCCTGCCGGGGATGCCGAGCGGTTCGCTGAGTTTTGCGATAGCCTCCGATGAACCCGAACTGAAGTCGATTATCAGTCAGTCGCTGCAAGCGATTCCTCCGCGCGACATTCTGCAAATGACGGAAAAGTGGTCGAAAATTTCCAGCGTACAGAAAGATACCTGGAACCTGTACAGCAAGCAGTTCTATCAACTGGTGGTCTTCGCGATGGTGCTGATAGCCATTAGCCTTGGCTGGGGGCTGTCGCTGTCGCGTGAAGTGCGCAAAAGAAAACAGTCGCAACGGCAACTCGAAGAAGAATTGCAGCTTAAAGAGACGCTCTCCCATGAGCTGGAGGCCGAGAAAGATAAAGCGATTCAGGCCACTAAAGCGAAAAGCCGTTTCCTGGCGAGTATGAGCCATGAGCTGCGTACCCCGGTGAGTTCGATTGTGGGCTTTTTAGAATTGCTGTCGAGCTCGGATCTCAACGCCAGTCAACGCAAAGAAGCGATAGCACTGGCAGGGGCAACTGCACAATCGCTGCTGGGGTTGATCGGCAAGATTCTTGATGTCGATAAAATTGAGTCTGGTAAATACCAGATAGCACCGCAATGGACTGATTTATCACAGCTTATCAATCTACAGTGCCACTCATTTGACGCGCTGGCCAGGCAGAAAGGTGTTGAGTTGCGTTGTATCAGCCATCTGGCGGCGGACGCTCAGGTGCTGATTGATCCACAAGCCTGGCGGCAAATTCTCACCAATCTGGTCGGCAACGCGCTGAAGTTTACCGAAAAAGGGCATATTGAGGTCTTATCCCGTCTGACAGAAGTTGAGGATAAGCATGGGACTCTGGTGGTGACGGTCAGCGACACCGGATGCGGGATTAGTGCCGAAGAGCAGGAGACACTATTCCACCGTTACGTTCAGGCAGGCCAGGGGCGTAAACAGACAGGCTCCGGACTGGGGCTGGTTATCTGCAAAGAGCTGGTGACGCTGATGGGCGGCACGCTGGAACTCAGTAGCCAGCAGTCGCAGGGCACCACTTTCACGATTACGTTGCTGGTTGAAACTGCACAGAAGAGGCTTACGCCGACCCATAACACCCCGGCCGCATTGTCGCCATTACCGCGTTTGTCGATTCTGATTGCGGACGATAACCCGACGAATCGCCTGTTGTTAAAACGCCAGCTGAATGCCATTGGTTACAACGTGGATGAAGCCTGCGACGGTGAGGAGGCGGAAGCGAAAATCGCCAATAACGCGTACGATTTGTTGATAACTGACCTGAACATGCCAAAAAAAGATGGGCTGGCGCTGACGGCATCTTTGCGTCGCCAGAATATGCGGCTGCAAATCTGGGGGCTGACCGCCAGTGCGCTTTCGCAATCACGCGATCAATGCCTGCAAAGCGGTATGAATCAGTGCCTGTTTAAACCGGTTTCGATTCAGACGCTGACTCACGAGTTGAGCAAACTCGATAGCGGGCGCACATCGCTGTGTACTACACGACATTTGAAGCTGAGCATTCTGACCGAGAATACTGGGGGTGACAGGAAGTTGATGAACGAGATTCTGGAAACCTTCCGCGAAGCTTCAGCCAATGATTTACAGGTCGCAGTGCGTTCAATAGAGCAGGATGAACCGCAAATGTTTTTGCATGCGTTGCATCGTTTGCATGGTTCGGCACAGATTCTGGAAATCACCGCCCTTCAGGCGTTGTGTGAACCTTTCGAATCACGTCGTCATAGTTCGTTACCACTTGAGGAGCGGCAGCAAACGTTAGAAAAAATTACGGCAGTCATGCGGGAAATTGACGTGGAGATTGATAGTTTGATAAGCCACTAAAAATGGTGGATGACGCTGGCGCTTATCCCCCCCTACGAAACCGGAACTGGAACCGAAATCGTAGGTCAGATAAGCGCAGCGTCATCCAGCACGATAATACAAATACAGCTTTTGTAGGTCGGATAAGCGCAGCGTCATCCGACGTCCAGCACGATAATTTTAGTTGCTGGCAGCGAACATTTCGCTATCAACAACGATGCCGTCCTCAGCACCCTTCAGTACCAGATTCGCTTCGTAGTATTTACCATCTGCCAGCATTTTTTGTGCCTGAGCTACCGCTTTGCGGGTCTGGTTCAGTGGCATAAGATATTGATTTTCCATCACGCCAATCCCCGCCAGACGTAAAGTGTCCATCGCACCTTTTTTATCGCCTTTAGCCAGTTTTTCATTGGCAGATTTGATCGCACTCTCTTTTGCTGGAGTCGCAACATAGTCTTCAGACAGGGCAACTGTGGCGTTAATGATGACGTACTGGTCGTCAATCATCTTCGCTTTGGCGTCGGTTTTGACAAATTTCTTCCAGTCGATGCTGTCATCTTTTAGCAGTGTTGCTGCGTCATCAGTCAGTTTTTTAGCACTGGCCGGTTCGCCGTGGAACAGCGCCAGGCGAGCAAGCTGAATATCACGCATGGCATTCGCGCCCTGAACGGCAACCTGCATCACATCAGCCGCTTCTTTTTGGATTTGTGCAGTGGCCGCAGCAGTTTGTGCTGGAGTCGTTGCTGTTGCAGCGAATACCGGTGCAGAACTCATCATGGTTGCCAGTACGCCTGCCAGAATTAATTTTTTCATTATCGTCTCCTTAATAAAATGGGTGTTAATCACCAACCCAGACAGAATAGGAAATAACAAAACGAATGAAAATCAGAGCGCGGAATGAATATTGCAGGAGCTGTCTGACACTTGTCAGATTATTGAGTCAGACGTCAGATTGAGCGTATGAAGATAGGGCTTCACTCTTATTTACTCCGTTTGCTAGCTGGCCTTACTATTTTAACCAATAACTAGTTGGTCAATAACGATATGGCGGAAATAAAATGTTTATATTTAATCAATATCGACTGAAAGCACTGAGTGAGGCTTCATGTCTTCATTATAGAAAACATGCGCTGGTGATGGCGGTGCTACTGTTTATTTGTGGTACCTGCTGTCTTATTTATCCTTTTATGGCCGGGATGTACCTCAGCTATATCATCGGCATGATGTTTATGGTTTGCGGTTTTTATACTCTTTATAGTCTGGTGGTATTTCGTTCACGCCACTGGCGTTCTAAATTTGTCAGCGTGATATTTGCCTTAGCCTGGCTGTTGTTGGGCTTCAGTTTTGTCATCCATCCTCTGATTGGCATGACGTCACTGTCGCTGGTATTTAGCTGTTTCTTCATTGTTGGCGGGGTTTCACGCATCGTTTCCGGCTTCACTATGCGTGGTAACGCGGGGGCGATCACCAACATTATTATCGGTGTTTTAGACCTGCTGATTGCCGTTGTCTGGCTCAGTTTGAACCCTGAACAATCCTATTTATTTACCACCGCTTTCATTGGCGTGGAGATGATCTTCAGCGCTGCTGGATTTATCGCGCTGCGCAGGAATTTGACGCCAGCGAAGCACAAGAAATTGAACCTTAACGATACACCAAAAACAGTGGAGTAAATGATGAATATTAAAGCCTATGTCTCGGTAATTATTGCTGCTGCCGCTTTTTCAGCCACTATGAATAGTGCTTTCGCTACTCAGGAAACGACACCACAAAATATGACCTGTCAGGAGTTTATGGATATGAACCCTAAATCCATGACCCCAGTCGCCTTTTGGGTAGTGAATAGAAATACAGATTTTAAAGGTGGCGATTATATCCATTGGCATGAAGTTGAAACCGTGTCAGTACCCAGGATTTTTAAACAGTGTCAAAAAACACCGAAAGCTAAATTAGGTGAGCTGACCCAAAGCGTTAAGTAATTCCATATTCACTCTTAATTGAATTATCAACTTAAGTGATACCCATAGAGGATTTATTATGACCACACTTATTCAGCCAGTCGAAAATGAAAATGACGATGTTTATGCTTCGATAGAGTTATCTACCGCACTGCCTAAAAACGCATTTCCGGTCAACGAAAGTAATCCACGCAATGTTTTTCATGCTATTCATGATGAATTAATGCTGGATGGTAATTCCCGCCAGAACCTGGCGACTTTTTGCCAGACTTGGGTGGATGACGAAATCCGCCAGCTGATGGATCTTTCCATCGACAAAAACATGATTGATAAAGATGAGTACCCACAGACTGCTGAGATAGAGCAGCGTTGCGTGAACATGCTCGCGGACCTTTGGCATTCTCCGTCAGCCACCGACACCATGGGCTGTTCCACTATCGGTTCTTCCGAAGCCGCGATGCTGGGCGGTCTGGCGCTGAAATGGCGCTGGCGCAAACACCGTGAACTGGCAGGAAAATCAACCGATAAGCCAAATATGGTGTGCGGCCCGGTGCAGATTTGCTGGCATAAATTCGCCCGTTATTTTGACGTGGAGCTGCGCGAAGTGCCGCTGGAAGGCAACCGTCTGATGATGACAGCCGAAGAAGCGCTGAAATATATCGACGAAAACACCATTGGCGTAGTGCCAACTTTGGGGATTACCTTCACCTGCCAGTACGAGCCAGTGAAAGAGATTCACGATGCGCTGGATGATTTGTTTGAGCGCACAGGGCTGGATATTCCGATGCACGTTGATGCCGCCAGCGGTGGCTTCCTGGCGCCATTCTGCGCCACAGAAATTGACTGGGATTTTCGTCTGCCACGTGTGAAATCTATCAACGCGTCAGGTCATAAATTCGGCCTTGCACCGCTCGGTGCCGGTTGGGTGGTATGGCGTGAAAAACAAGATCTGCCAGAGGAACTTGTTTTTAACGTTAACTACCTCGGCGGCAATATGCCGACCTTTGCGCTGAACTTCTCACGTCCTGGTGGGCAAATTGTCGCTCAGTATTACAACTTCCTGCGCCTGGGTTGCGAAGGTTATCGCAAAATTCACATGGCCTGTTATCACACCGCCCAGTATCTGGCGCGTGAAATCGCCGCTATCGGCCCATTCGAGGTTATCTATGATGGCAACCAGCAAAATGGCATTCCAGGACTGACCTGGACGCTAAAAGCTGACCAACGCAATTGTGGCTACACGCTGTACGATCTGGCTGACCGTTTACGGAGCCGTGGCTGGCAGGTGCCTGCTTATTCCATGCCGACTCACCGCGAAGATCTAGTGGTGCAGCGCATTCTGGTGCGCCATGGCATGAGTACCGATTTGGCCGAATTATTGATAAGCGACCTGAAACGCACGCTCGCAGCACTGGAAAAAAATCCTGTCACGCATTCGCTGACTGCCGAGGAAGCGGGCGGCTTCAACCACGCATAAACCCCTTTCTTATCAATCAACCAGAGAGCCTGTTTGTTACGGCTCTCTTATCTAATCGTGAATGAACATCGGCAGGTGGTTCAAACCTGCTGATGTGGAGAGGATTATGTCCAGTACAACGACGAGTGCCCCTGCAAAGTCGCTCACTTTGCTCGGTTTTTTTGCCATTACTGCTTCAATGGTGATGGCCGTTTATGAATATCCCACTTTTGCCACTTCAGGTTTTAGCCTGATTTTCTTCCTGCTGATGGGCGGGATTTTCTGGTTTATTCCCGTTGGTCTGTGTGCCGCTGAAATGGCCACAGTTGAGGGCTGGCAAGAAGGTGGTTTGTACGCATGGGTTTCCAATACGCTCGGGGAACGCTGGGGTTTTGCGGCGATCTCTTTTAGCTATTTGCAAATCGCCATCGGTTTTATCCCGATGCTCTATTTTGTGCTCGGTGCTCTCTCTTACATCCTGAGTTGGCCTGCGTTAAATACCGACCCGCTGGTGAGAACTGTAGCGGCGGTGGTTATTTTGTGGGGGCTGGCGCTGACTCAATTTAAAGGGACACGCTATACCGCGATTATTGCCAAATTCGGTTTCTTCTTTGGGATTTTGTTCCCGGCGATTGTCCTGGTGCTGCTGGCTGTGGCGTGGCTTTATCATGGGCAACCGCTGGCGATTGAGATGTCAGAGAAGACCTTCTTCCCTGATTTTTCGCAGATTGGCACGTTAGTGGTGTTTGTGGCGTTTGTGCTCAGTTATATGGGTGTTGAAGCCTCGGCAACCCATGTCAATGAGATGAATAACCCAGCGCGTGATTACCCTCTGGCGATATTCCTGCTGGTCATTGCCGCCATTGTGCTGAGTTCCATTGGTGGGTTGTCTGTCGCCGCCGTGATCCCGCACGATGAAATCAACCTTTCGGCTGGCGTGATGCAGGCTTTTAGTACCCTGATTAGTTATTACGGGCCTGAATACGAGTGGGCGATTCGCGCTATTGCTGCGCTGTTGATGCTGGGCGTGTTGGCCGAGATTGCCTCGTGGATTGTTGGCCCATCGCGCGGCATGTTAGTCACCGCACGGGATGGTTTATTGCCTTCGCGTTTTGCCAAAGTGAATAAAAATGGTGTTCCAGTAGCGCTGGTGATTTCCCAGTTATGCATCACTACTCTCGCACTGGTTGTCCTCACTAATACTGGTGGCGGCAGCAATATGTCATTCCTGATTGCTCTGTCGCTGACGGTGGTGATTTATCTGTGTAGCTACCTGATGCTGTTCCTCGGATACATTCAGTTGGTGCTTCATCAACGTGACAGAGCACGTGACTTCCAGATTCCTGGCGGTAAAGCCGTTAAGTTGGTCGTCGCCTGTTCTGGCCTGCTGGTTTCAGTGCTGGCGTTCTTTGTTTCGTTTATTCCACCGAGTTCTCTGCCTGGCAGCAGCGCCCATGATATTTATGCCGGTCTGCTGATTATCTGCTTCGGTCTGGTGTTTATTCTGCCGTTTATCGTTTATATGTTCCGCGATAAATCGCAGAGAAGACAGGCTCCACATCTCACACCTGTGACCGTGGAAAATGCTCCAGCAGGGCACTTTGCGGTTCACCCGAAAGCTCGCCCATCGCATTACCCTGAAAAATAAAGTCACTGTCGTGCCATTCGCACTGCCGCAAAGTGTGGATGGCACTATCGCTATTTTTCGCTATTAACGGATAATGGCCGATTCTGAAACGACAGTTTATTTTTGGGTAAGGGAAGGGGCGTGAGTAATAACGTTTCGCTGTTTACTAATAAGAAATTCGCATGGATGGGAGCCGCTTTTTGTTGCTTGTTATGGGGAAGTGCTTACCCGGCAATTAAAAATGGTTATGACATTTTTCAGATAGCGACCGACGATTTAGCGGGCAAAATTGTTTTCGCCGGTTATCGTTTTGTCATCGCGGGGCTTTTATTGCTGGCGTTCGCGATGCTGCAAGGCAAGCCGATTGCGCGTTTATCCCGCCACCAGTTTTCGCAGTTAGCGTTGCTCGGCGTTACGCAAACTGCCATTCAATACATCTTCTTTTACATTGGCCTCGCCTATACCACCGGCGTGAAAGGCTCAATTATGAATGCCACTGGCACTTTCTTTAGTGTCCTGCTGGCGCATTTTATCTATCAAAACGACAAGCTCAGTATTAACAAAGTGGTGGGCTGTGTGCTGGGGTTTGCCGGTGTGATGGTGGTGAACTTCAACAGCCAGTTGATGGACTTCAGTTTTAGCTGGATGGGTGACGGTTTCGTGGTGCTGGCAGCGTTTATTCTTTCTGCCGCTTCGCTGTATGGGAAGCGCATTTCGCAAACCATCGACCCGACTATCATGACAGGCTGGCAGTTGGCCATCGGTGGCGTGGTGTTGACTGTTGGCGGCTACGCAAGCGGCGGGCGGCTTGAGTTTCATGGCCTGGAGTCGGTGGCGATTCTTGGCTATCTGGCGTTGCTGTCCTCCGTGGCCTTTGCGTTGTGGAGCTTGCTGCTCAAACACAACCGCGTGGGAATGATCGCGCCGTTTAACTTCTTGATTCCGGTATCGGGTGCGGTGCTTTCAGCCATCTTCTTGCAAGAAAGTATTCTCGAATGGCGTTACGCCCTGGCGCTGGTGCTGGTGTGCTTTGGGATATGGCGAGTGAACGTGACGCGCAGATAGTTTACAAAATCGTCAAATGCAGGCCATTATTTATCCATCTTTTACCGATAAAGGGCCTGCAAATGACCAGACTGACCGCAAAAGATTTCCCTCCTGAATTACTCGAATACTTCGATTTCTACGTCCACGGAAAAATCAGCAAACGTGAGTTTCTCGACATTGCGGGGAAATTTGTGGTCGGCGGGCTTGCGGCGGCGGCACTGGGGACTTTGCTGACGCCAAATTATGCCTTCGCACAGCAAGTGGAATTTACCGACCCGGATATTGTGGCTGAATATATTCGCTACCCCAGTCCGCAAGGGCATGGCGAGGTGAGGGGGTATATGGTGCGGCCAGCAAAAGCGGCGGGTAAAGTGCCTGGCGTGGTGGTGGTGCATGAAAACCGTGGGCTTAATCCCTACATCGAAGATGTGGCGCGGCGTGTTGCCAAGGCAGGATTTATCGCGCTGGCACCAGACGGTTTAAGTTCGGTCGGCGGTTATCCGGGCAATGATGAAAAGGGGCGCGAGCTGCAATCGCAGGTTGATCCCACCAAATTGATGAATGATTTCTTCGCCGCGATTGAGTTCCTGATGCACCACGATGCGCTGACAGGGAAAGTCGGGATGACTGGTTTTTGTTACGGCGGCGGTGTCGCTAATGCTGCGGCGGTGGCGTATCCGGAATTAGCTGCAGCGGTTCCGTTCTACGGACGCCAGCCAAAAGCGGAAGATGTGCCGCGCATCAAAGCGCCATTATTGCTGCATTATGGGGAGCTGGATTCGCGCATTAACGAGGGATGGCCTGCTTATGAGGCGGCGCTGAAAGCCAATCAGAAAGTTTATGAAGCGTATATTTATCCGGGTGTGAATCACGGTTTTCATAACGATTCGACCCCGCGTTATGACAAAGCGGCGGCGGATCTTGCGTGGACGCGGACTATTGCCTGGTTTAATCAGTATTTGGTTTAGAGGGGGGGGACCTCTCCCCAAGGGAGCTGGCTCTTATACAGATCTTTGAGGGGCGTTTTCTGTCGAGCCGAAGAAGGTTCCGTTCACCAGGCGATTGAGTATTTATGTCGCCACAGAACCGGTGAACGTCTTAGGGTGGCCATCGTCGCCACCCTAAGAACCCGGACTCCCGACAAATAAATCGCCGCAAGCGGTAAACCTCCATTTTGCCTCCGTGTCAGGGTCGGTTGCGATTCGTTCCAGACGATCGCGCCCTCCAGCCGTTCCCGACGGCTGGACCCTGCCACCTGGAGTCAAAAT
>NZ_JAHWLU010000121.1:0-14465 GCF_022134725.1 Buttiauxella sp. S19-1 | reverse complement strand
AAACAATTGAAACATGATTTCATTTTCTTGATCAAACTATCTCTTTCTGAAAGCAAAATTAATTAGCATCGTCACCAGTCCGATGACTGATTTTTTAATTCACAACAGGGAAAGACTAAATGAAATGTCTCTTTAAACTTAGTGCTTTAGCTACATTATTAGTTTCAGTTTCTTCAGGTGCGGTTACACTGGATTATCGTCATGAATTTAAACCAGAAAGCGGCACCAACGCTGACAGGATTAAAATAGGCCACACTACTGAAGATGGCTATTTTGCGAGCGTTGAAGGCAAAGTATCTGAAAAAACAGAAGTTGATAAAGAAGGCTACAAAAACGGCATTGAGAAATACAGTGGCAATGGTAGCGAATTTGAATTTGGTAAGAACTTCATCATCAATGATCAGTTAACAATTGCGCCAGCAGTTAACCTTGATGTTGGTGATACCTATATTGGTTACCGCGTGCAGGTTAAAGCCATCTACAATATTAACGATAACTGGATGACATCTCTGCGTTGGCGTCCAGGTATTGAGGTGAGTGAAAACGCCGGTGTTGAGGACAAAAACTATAACCAATTTAACTGGGAACTTGGTTATACCTATCAACAATTCTCTATTGTCGGTGATTTTGAATATCGCTTCACAAATTATGAAGATTATGAAGGCGAGCATAATTATTGGCTCTATAACGTTGTAGCCAGCTATAGCATTGATAAACACTGGAAACCATATACTGAAATCGGATATGTTCCACGTTACAATCAAGACCATGAGAAAGACGAAATGGAAGTTCGTTATCGTATGGGTATCAAATATACTTTCTAAATCCAGATAATAAAAATCCCGCTGACATGGCGGGATTTTTACTGCACTAACCAGGAGTAACTCTTACCCCTTATTGATATCAGTGTTTGATATCACGCTTTTCCTGGCGGCAATCGGCATTGCCAACAAGACCGTCACGACATTCTTGCTTGGCTTCGCGCCCATCTTGGCGCTCTTGAGCCTGCTCCGTTGCCAGTACAGATACTGAAGCCATCAGAGTGGAAGCTGCAAGCAGCATTAAAGCATATTTTTTCATGGGAAATTCCTTACGTGGGTTAGCACACCATTATGGCGGGCACAAATCATACACTTCAGTTGCTTAGCCCGTCGTGCCAGAATAAATACAATTTTAAACTAATATTTATGCACTAATCCCTTCTCAGCACACCTCAGTACTTGATATCACGAGCTTTATCACGACCTTCCTGCTTATGTTGACGGTGGTCCTGTCGGCAATCAGCATTACCAACAAGGCCATCGCGACACTCCTGCTTGACGTTACGTGATGCCTCGCGAGTGGTCTGTCTTACATCACGGCCATCCTGGCGCTGCCGTGACTGCTCAGTGGCCTGTGCGGGTATTGTGGCTATCAGGGTAGAAGCGGCCAACAGGATCAATGCGTATTTCTTCATAGTAGGTCCCCAGAATTGGCAAGTCGCGCCAATATGACGTAGCTAAATTATAGACCCCTCGGGGGTTGCTGCTTAAATCAATACACATTTTCGATTAGGCTGTTGATAAGCCAATCAATATGAACCACCGTGTATTCGTTTCATCTAGTTTATTTTTAATGTAAAAAAAGACTCCAGCCGATCTTCGCTCCGGCATATCGATATATTTTTTAGATTACCTCTTAAAGAAACACCATGAGAAATCGTTCATAAATCGATAATTTATCCACTGTTTATCTTCTCCCTGCATCTACACTTTAAAGTGCCGATAGATTTCGAACGCTCATCCACTTGAGAGTTACGAGGATGTGAAGATGAAAAGATTGATCTATTTATCTATGACGGCGGCTCTTCTGGTACTTCCTGTAACCGCCATAGCAGCGGCCATAGAGACTCCAGCCCAAGAGTTAGCTCATGGAACGACACATCAACAAGAGATGGGTACCATCTCTGCCTGGGGAGATTCCGCTAATGATGTAAAGGTTTTCCTTGGTACAGAGGCAACTCAAAAAGGGGCGACCCGTTATAAAATAATTTCTGAACGCGATATTGAAGGGCAAATATACGGAACAGCAATACTCTACAAATAGTATTCATCCGCATGCTTTATATGTAACGGCTCCTCCGCAAGGAGCCGTATTAGTAAGGTCAGCAGTTGTTGTTTTAAATCTAAAAGTATCTCTTAGACTGTAATTTCGCACTAACTTCTCACATGGTGATATAGCTCAGTTGATAGAGCAGCACTACAATTTGAATATGCTGATTTCTTATTCAGCACATCCAGTTCCGATCCACTCTTTGTGTTAACCATAAAGTGAGTGCTCTCAATGAACCAATCCCGTTTCTCCCCGTTAGACCCAATATCCCGTCACTCCGAGATCCTATTCGGTCTGCTGATGGTGCTCACCTTCACGGGCTGTTTTAACGCCTTCGAAGCGGGAAAGGCAGAGGTCAAGGATCTGCTTATCGCCGGTATCGGCTGTAACATCGCATGGGGGATAATCGATGCCATTGTTTACCTCATCACAACTCTGGCTGAGCGAGGACGTTTAGTGCGCCTGGAGAAAAAACTACGCCAGTTACCGGAAGGTGATTCAGCCGCACTGGAAGCCATGCGCGATGCCCTGCCCCCATTTCTGGCAGAGAATTGCTCTGATGCTGAACTTAAAAGCTGGCAGACGCGATTTAAAGAGTCCCATAGTGTGACGATGGGTCGCATGCTCACCTGGAACGATCTGCGTAACTGCCTGGGGGTTTTCTTACTGGTGTTTCTCTCCACTTTTCCCGTTTTACTGCCATTTATGTTCCTCGACGACACCGTACTGGCTTTGCGTCTTTCCCACGCTATCGCTCTCCTGATGCTGGTGTTACTCGGTCGTGGCCTGGCTCGCTATGCCAGTTCAAGCCGTCCCTGGTTTATCGGCTTTATCTTCGCAGCGGTGGGTACTGTGATCGTCGCCATCACGATTGCTCTGGGGGGGTGAACTCCACCTGCCTGCAACAAGGAAAGAAGAGGTTGCTGAATGATTGGCGCTAAATGTGTAAAGGCCCACCGAAGTGAGCCTTTTCACATTTATTGCTGATAAGTTAGACAGCGTTATGAGTTCGTCGGAGTAAAAAAACGGCCCATTATCATGAGCCAACGACTCATTGCTATCACTCTTATTATGGTAAATCTATTACCTGTCACCCTGGTGATGGCTGACGGAGAGAAGGATAAACAGTTACCTTGCGTGATTATTAGGTTTTTGTGCCAAATCACCTAACTTACCAAAAACACGAATGAAAAAGTCCCGGCTCATGCCGAGGCTAAGTGATCTCAGACACTTCAAGTCTATAGTTTGAAATCTAATGGCACATTTTTGAAAACTTCACACACAGCCTTACTTGGCTGTGCGGGTATATGAACCTGTTTGGCTGCAGCCAGTCAGTTGCTTAACTGACTGGCATTACTGCATAAACAACTCAGCTTTTTCTAAAACTATTTGCTTTTTAGTGTTGAAATATAATGCTTAACCACTTCATAAACATAATCCTGGTTTCCTTCCGCTGTTGCCGGGTTATATTTACCACCATTGCTTTTATTATTGGACAGAACTCTTATACCCAAGAATTTCACACCATAAGCGCTTGCAATTTGTGCACCTGCAGCACCTTCCATTTCTTCTACAGATGAACCGTAATTCACATGAAACCAATTAATTCGATCAATTTCATCATTCCAAAAATCTGATGAAGCAATAGTCCCTTCCACAACCTTACCTTTTGTATAGATATTTTTCACCGCAATAGCAGATGCCAGTAAGTCCTTATCACCTTCGTAATAACGAATTTTTTTAGCATTAGGATCTGATCCACTACCTTCAGAAGCCATTAAGTCCATTGGCCCCCAGGTCATTGGGTTGCTTCCCTGATTTTTACCTAAATCACCTGATTTCAGAGAACCCGTATTTACCGTTCTTTTTCCCAGGACAATGTCACCCACATTTAAATCAGGATCATGCCCACCGGATGTCCCCTGGTTAATAATAGCAATAGGGTGATATTTCTCAATTGCTATAGCGGTATTAGCAGCTGTATTCTCCATCCCTTTACCGGTTTTAGAAACTATAACTGGGTAATTATCCAGCGTACCTATATAAAATACAAAGCTCCCTGATTTCTCAATTTTTACATCAGTTAATTTTTTGGCGAATTTTTCAGCTTCAATAGGCATTGGCCCTTGAATAAGGATTGGCCTTTCCTCAATTTTTTCTTTTTCTGCCGCTAACACCGTTGCAGGAACCCATCCAGCAATACATGCGACGACTAAGCCAGATGTCGCAAACGAAGCTATTTTCTTAACATACTCTCTCATAAATTAATATCCGTTAGTTGTTATTTAATTACCTAAATACTGTCCCACTGAAAAACCTGGTAACCCTGGCTGAAACTCAATGTCATAGCTTTCATTAACGAAACAATGCGCATCCGCATTGTAGAAATATTTTAGCCGCACTCAACTGGAGATTCGTTTTTTAATAAATATAATTTCACAACAGGAACCGGTTGCCGCCATTTTCAGCTAACCCCCATTGATATAGTAATATTACTCTGAGGGGAATTATTTCGTTATGCCATAGTGTGTTGGTCAGTAGAAATATGGTGCAGTTTGGGGTTCTTGTGAAAGCATAAAAAACGGGAGCACCAGGCTCCCGTTTTGAAATCAGAGAAATCGTAAGTTACGGTCTTAGCGTTAATCGCGCCTTCCATACCTTTAACGATCAGGTCAGCCGCTTCGAACCATTCCATATGACTGAACATTACATTCAGGGAAATAACTCAACTATTTGAAAATATTGAAAAATACAATCTCAAGTTTGTACTCTGCTTACTAAAACCACCCTTCGTTAAGTTACTGTTTCTCAAATAGTTAATTTTAGTTTTGGGGATGATTGGTCGTGGAGCGCTTTTATCATGAACATGAAGACGGGGAGTTATTGTCATTGATACGGATACAGTTGACCTCTGCACTCATCAATCCGGCATCGACTGTAGTAATTGGACCACCCGATTTTGTACTTCCGAGCGACGGAGAGTTGATCAATGCCCGCCATGCCAACCCATTCTTAACACGGAAAGCCTCTGCATCCATACCGTTGCCACTAATTAATATGGCAAAGAGAAATGTTCTTGCAAACCGGACACTACTTTGGCAAGGAACGGACTGTTCAGTGCGCTTTTGTTGTACACCATATATATCGGCACTGATGGCAGGAGAAATTCAGTTTCCAGCATCTTTAGGTTGTAACACTCTTTATATTTATTGAACGCGCTTAAAGGGGCAAAAGTCACCGCATCCGACTGCTCAACAAAACTCAGGGCAGCCATAGTGGATGTAGCCTGAAAACGAAATTTTCTCTGCATATTAATCGCATTTTCTATTTCGGTTTTAGCCGCGCTTATTTCGGTGCTATCCGATGTGATACTGACAAATCGTTCGTTGGGTACATCACTGAACATGAGTGTACTTTTAAGCCGGGGATGCGATTGCGAACAGACAGCGACAAATTGTTCCTCGTAAATCTTGTAAGTATTTCGTGACATATTACTATGCGGGCTGACATCAAAAACAATATCCGCCTTTCTGAAAGTCAACACATCATCTACCGACTCTACAGAATTATTATTATTGTCATGAACCAAATGACTTTCTGGGGATATTTTATCCATGATTTTTATTAACGGACCGAGAATTCTTGTTGCTAAAAAAAGAGAACAGTTGATCACCAACTTGTTCTTATTCTCGTTATCATTCTCATTTTTTAAATCGTGAAACTGAGAAACCAAATCGTCATAGGTCCCACCCAATTTTTCATGAATATAGGTAGCATTTATGGTGGGTTTCAACCCTTGACCCTGGCGAATAAAAAGCGGGTCGCCAAAATAAACGCGTAATCGACCTAAAGCCTGGCTTATGGCCGCAGGGGTAGTGCTCAGCACATTTGCGGTGGTGGTCACACTGCCATACAAATAAACAGCTTCAAAAACATTCAGGAGGTTAAGGTCGAATCCCTTCATGGTGATAAAACCATCAACAGCATGACTTTTTTTCATGGAAAAGCTCTCATCTTAGAATATTCCTTAAGTATAGCTTTGATATTGAAACCATAGTGTAAACCCGCATTTGTACGCGAGTTTACACATTTATGCTGTTACCCAAAGCTCTTAAAGATAAATCAAGCTAAAAGTCAGCTGACCATCAATCGGCGTATTATCGATAAGTCCAAGAGTATCCGTTGCCTGAATCCCCGCAGTGACCCCCATCGGGAATTCTGCTGTTGTAAATGCAATAGGGTCCAGGCCAGTCCCTACCGTCATAATACGCCAGTTGTCTTGCTGAAGTGACTGCGCATAGAAGCCACCGCAATCTGTCCATGATCTATCAGGGTTCGAGAAGTTATCTTTCTGTATATAAATTAGATTCGCATTCACGCCATCTGCAGTTACTGCGCTGTTATTAAGCTGCACGGCATAAGATCCAATATTCACGCCCGTGGCTGTTTTTCCCAGACCAAAATTATAGGCGGGGTCAACATTAATGTTATACAATGCCGCATCACTATCCTGACGATCGTCATTAGAGCTGAATCCTACTTTCGTCGGAGAAACACAATTTATGGTTAGTGTGATGTTTTTCGTCTCAAGCTTAGTTGCAGAAGTAGGGTTTAAAGTACTGGCAACTATATTCCCGTAATCAATAACGCCACCGTTACTGAATGTGGGTGTGCAAGACGCGGTTAATATTTTCCCCTCAACCTTAAGCGGAATGCTCCCTGCAGCATAAGAAGAATTAGCCAGGCTAAGAATGACACTGGCCATCATTATGTTCCGCATAAATATCCTTTGATTTTGTTAATTAATAAAAAAAACGTGATTCGTTTTTCGTACCACTAGAGGTAAAAGAGGCTAATTGTCATTTCACCATCCAACGATGTTGTGTCAGTAATAGCCAGTGTATCAGTCGGCTGCACCGTCGCTGCAACTTCCAGAGAAAATGTTGCGCTGTTAAAAGCTACTGGTTCATTAAAACTGCCGAAAGAGGTCACTATGGAGTCACTGCCCCTTAAGACACCCATACTTGTATTCCAGTCACCTGGATTACTGCCAGTCCCCCTGGACATCAGCTGTGCTGTCGAACCATCAACGTTTATTGAAGAGGCGTCAACCCACACACCATAAGAACCGATTCCGATATTCTCTGCGGTTTTTCCTAAACCAAAGAGGTTGTCGTGGTTGGTCACAACATTTCCATTGCTGAACTCGACACTATTATAAGGATTACCCTCTTCATGATTGGAGATAACGGTAAAACCAACCTTGGTGGCTGAATCACACGTAATACTGAGGCTAATATCTTTTTGGCCCAAACTATTGGGTTGCGTCGAGCTTAGGGAGCTAACTTGAATCGTGCCAAAATCCACAATCCCGCCATTGCTCAGCGTGGGAGTGCAGGCTGAAGTGGTCAATGTCCCCTGCACCTTAAGAGTGGTGCTGGTTTCACCCGCAAAAGCGGAGCTGGTTGCCATGGTAAGTAAAGTGGCGAAAAGTAATTTATTCATTTCGATGATCTTCAATTTGGAATGGAGCTAAGTGAGAAATACCCTTTAAAAGAAAACGAGAATTCCTCTCCCGCCGCAGTCATTTATTGATCGTCGATCATCACCAGACCGATATCCGAAGTCAGTGTTGTACGGTCAGACACCTTAAACTCACTCTCTTTCAATACCGGAGTTAGTGTCAGCCTGAAATTCATTTGCTGCCCTTGCACCGCAGAGTTGCCATTAACGGCCATAATCCCTTCACGGTTATGAACCAGCAGTTCTTCCGCGGCGCTGCCGTCCGGCAAAAAGCTGCCGGGATTAACGGTTTTCGCCATCGGGTAGTGTTGCCCGTCAACCATCAGCTGCGACACTTTGCCGCTAAGGCCGCTCTGGCTGCCAAACCTGAAATAGCCTTTATCCCCTGCGTTACCGTGGAAGAACACCGCCATTTTGCGAGGCGTGCTACAGAACACGTTGACGTTAATGTCCTTCTCCTGCATCACGCTCCAGCCTTGCCCGGTCTTTACCGCCTCGTCCTGGCGCAATACCTGTAAATCCACTTCGGGTTGCGAAAGCGTCATCTGGCAATCGCTGTTTGCAAAGCTGGCGGGTACGGCCATAAAGCTACTGATAACCGCCAGCGCGCCGATCGTTGTGATTCGGGAAAATGTTCTCATCGGCATACGCCCTCTGTTTCTTCGTAAAAGGCTTCCTTGTCCTGTTTGTCTGCCAGCTTCCAGTCGATTTGGCACTGTCGTTTACCGTCATCATTGGTGACATAAAGTGCAGAAATCCCTTCTACATCGTTCAGGAAGACATGACCATCATCCACCACGGTAACCACGTAATTGCCCTTCTCATCCACCACTGAGCTCCCTTTACTTAACAACTGACCATCCGGATGTTTCACCTGAATCATGACCCTGCGCGAGTTCATCACTTTGAAACCGACTTTCCCGACCGAACCATGCCCCGCTGCAACCATCTTGGTGCCGTTTGCCAGATCCATGCTCTGAGGCAATGTGTTGCCGTTAATTTCGATACGCGCATTGCGATACAGCGGCATACCCGGTATTACCGCCTGCCCCCAGGCATCCGTCCAGACCGTGCCCTGTGGGGTGGAAATTTCAATGCCGCTCACAGGCTCGCTCAAGCTGGCAATCGCAAAGGTGTCTTTCACCGCATAAGGCGAGAAGGTTACACCGTCGTCGTGCATCACGATTCCCCCGCTGAGGCTCATGTTGTAATTGCTTTGATGATCGTTACTGCCACCCGCCCCGACACTCAGTTGCGTGTAGTGGAGGTTGGAATTGATGTTGCCATTGAAGCTGGTGTTGTTGTCGTTCTGATCTTGATCGACGGAAATCGAGTAATTGCTGTTCTTCGTGATCTCGCCGCTGGTGGAGACACCGTACGAGGTGTCATCCCCTTGTTTACGCATGTGCGTACTAATGCTTTGCGAGCCAATCGGGATACTGACGTTGACATAAAAGAGATCTTCATCTTCCTGGTCTTCGTCGGTACTCCCCACCTGGCTTTGCCAGTTAACCTGTACCGAGGCGTATTTGAACGTCTTCCCCCACGAGGCATTAACATAGCGGGAATCTTCATTATCATCAGTGCCTTTATTCAGGCTGTAACCGAGGGAAAATGTCCCTAACGGCCCCTGGCTCCAGCTAACCGAGGAGCTAAAGCTGCTCTGATAACTGTTGTAATCGTCATTCATGGCATCGGTTAGCTCGCGGTAATCCGCGGAATATTTTGCCGCAGCGAGCGATACCGACAACGAATTCACCGGCGAAAAGCTGGTGGACAGTTCGCTTTTCGTGCCCTGACTCGAATCACCAAAAGATTCTTTACTGGCCAGCAGACTGGCCCCCACCGTCCAGTTGTTCGACGGGAGATAATCGATCATGGCACCCGCAGCCTGGTAATCAGCGGCCAGTACGCCCGACGCGGTCAGGTTAAAGTTGGGGCTAAGGCTCCAGCCATCTGACAAATTAGCCACAGTCGGGTCACTGTAATCAGAATCGGTATCCCTGACTCTCCCCACCGACATCGAAAACCCCAATGGCCGGGAAAGCCGCTTTGCGTTAAGGCTGGAAGCAGGGATAACGAAATGGTTGGTGGTGCCGTCAGTCTCCACCACGGTAACGTCCAGATCGGTATTGGTACGCACAATCGGCACGTTATCCAGCGCGAATGGCCCTGCGGGAACTAGCGTTGAATAAATCAACTGGCCGGTCTGGCGGATTTCAACACGCGCCTGAGGCATACGCGCAATCCCGCTTACCGTTACACCAGAATCACCGGCAATTAAGGCGCTTTCCGGCGTTAACAGGAAACCGTTAATCGGTGCTCCAGCAAACAGACCGGAATTGGCGTTGACCTGCCCTATCTGCAACTGCATTTTTTGGTCGACAAAAGTGTGCGCCGCGTAGGTGTACAGGCTGTTAGCAGAAATGTTTCCATCGCTATCGGTAAAGACATAATTGCTGCGTACAAACCAGTCGGCGATATTCACGCCCGCTTCCAGCTGTGCCTGGCTGTAATCAGAACTGCCACCGTCGTAATGGCTGGAGGTGCTGAACAAGTTGTAGTTCAGCATCCCTGCCGTGCCACCGTGGATAACATTCGCCGGCGTATTATCCAGCGAGTTATTCACCGCTTCCGGTGGTACCACCAGATCCAGCCGTTCCGCGTTAGGCACCGGCGTTATCGTGGCACCTGGATATTCTTCGCGATAGTCATGGCATGACTGCGGATCGGGATCTTTTATGGTTTGCAGGCCGGCTGCCGACAAAAATTCATTATCAACACACAGCTCGCCCTGCGGTCCAAAACGGACCGCCAGCGTGCCTTTATCTTTGCCATTCACTTTCAGAGAAACCGAATGCATACCCGGTAAGAATTTTGCTTCATTAGCAAAATAGCTATTAACACTGGAATCGACTCCACGTTGTTTCAGGATATTGGTATCAAAAGTATATTCTCGTGCGTAAGCATGCGTACTTATTAATATCACCACGGGTAGCGCACTTTTTAGCAATGCGTTTACGTAGAGAGATACAGTTGATAATTTAAACATTAAGTTTTCTCAATAGGTCAATTATTTATTAAGTGGCGCGGTATAACTCGGCACATCAATGCCGTAACGGCTGGCCGGAGTGAATTTCAACTGGTTGTCACTGCCTGGTGATTTATTCAGTGTGGCGGTCATAGTTTCGCCCGGCAGAATATAACTTTTCGCCAGTTTCGCGCGGGAAGAAGAAGGCAGCGTTTCAACGCCCTGCCCCATGCGCACGACATATGGGCTCGGGTTTTTCACCGTCAGCGTGTTGCCCGCAGTGGACCATTTCAGTAATGTCCAGGCGTCTTTCACTACCGGCAGGTTTTTCGGGTGGATTAGAACCGGAATATCCTGGCGCAGGTTAAAACCAATCTTCATATTCTTTGACGGGTCTTTCGGTGGAATACCTTCAAATACCACGCGTTTTAAATGCTCGGTGGTCAGCGGTGCGTCGGTACGCAGAATAAAACGCAATTGCTGAGTCTGGCCGGGTTCAACACGCACAACGGGCTGGGTTACCGTCAAATGTGTGCCTTTATCGTCCGGTAAATCGTTAATCGTGGTGTAAAGCAAATTAGGTAAAGAGTCGGTATTGGTGAGGTTAATTGTTCCGCCATTCTCAGACTCTTCAATCAGCAGCAACGATGTTTCAGGCACCAAACCTGCTGCTATTGTCGGAGTCATATGCGTTGCGGCAAAAAACAAAGGCAGACTCAACATCACAGCACGAGATAATTTAGAAGTTGAAAACATATTCAGTTAATCCTGTAATAATGCCCAGAGTGTTGGGCAATTAGTTGGTTACTGAAGCAAATAACAATGAGTCGCTTCAGACTGGGAATAAAATAAAACCACTTTCATCAGCCTTATTTTCACAAATAATAAATACCAGCCAGTCCGTGCGGCAGTAACAAAGTCATTTTTAATTAATGGTGTTTGTCAGATGAAAATATATGCTGCTTATAAATCAATATTAAAACTAGCAGGGGCTGATTGCCCCCGCTAAAGCTTGAGAAACAACGGTGTTATTAGAGGTAAACCAGGCTAAATGTCATTTCACCATCCAGCGCAGTTTCATCAGTCAAACTCAGTGTTTCGGTTGGCTGAATTGCTGCTGCTACCGTCATAGGGAAAACACCAGTGATGAAAGCTTTAGGTGTTGTAGGGTCACCAACGGTGATCGTACGGAAATCACTGTCCTGCAAAGTACCGGCACTCGCGGTCCATCCTGCTCCTTCCGCATGATCCTTTTGCTGATAAATAATCGGTGTCACAATGCCATCGGCGGTAACGTTATTTGAATCAACGCGAATACCATAAGAGCCAATGCCCACACCCTCTGCTGTCTGACCCAGGCCGAAGATATTACTAGGGTTACCCAGAACAATACCGCTATCAAATTTCACCGAAATATTCGGGTCGATATCTTTACGGGTATCTTCATTGGTAAAACCAACCTTGGTAGCTGAATCACACTCAATAGTCAGCGTAATATGCTTGTCACCCATTTGGTTTACTTCTGTTGCGCTCAGTGCACTTACAGAGATATCGCCGTAATCAACCGCACCACCATCACTTAAAGAAGGGGTACAGGCTGCAGCAACCAATTTACCCTGTACTTTAAGCTGGGTTGTTTCCGCCGCATAAGAAGAGCAAGTAGCAGCTGCCACTAATGTAGCCAGAATTATTTTCTTCATGTAAAACCTCATTTTGAATGTGAATATTAGAGGGTGGCTAATACGAACCTTAAATTAAGGCTCTATCCTTCCATCATAATTTTTAACATAGAGGGCATTAAGCCCTCTGAAATACGTAGATTAAATAACTAATGAATATCAGAGGTAAACCAGGCTGATAGTTGTCTGGCCATCCAGAATGGTTTCATCAGTAATGGCCAGGTTAGTGCTGTTATCAACCGCAGCGGTCACTAACAATGGGAATGAAGCCTGGGTGAAGGCGACTGGAGCCAGTGAACCACTCTCAGCCACAGTCATATTACGGATAAAGCCGCCGTTGCCATTCAACATGCTACCGGTTGCTGATTTGCTCCATACGGTGCCGTCATCGGTGCTGATTGCGTCTTTAGCTGCGCCGTCAGCCGTCACAGAAGGGACGTTTACAGTAACTGCATAAGCACCGATATTCACGCCTTCTGCGGTTTTGCCCAGGCCATATTGCGCTGCTGCTTCAGCAGTATTCCCGCCGATGGCATCAGCATTCACAATTTCAATATTGTTGAGAGAATCATTTCTGTCATCAGATGTTGTCCATGCAACTTTAGCCGCAGAATCACAAGTGATAGAAAGGGTAATATTTTTCTGACCCAATTGAGTCACGTCAGTAGCAGATAATTCGCCAAGGCTAATTGCGCCAAAATCTACAACGCCGCCATTGCTCAGGTTTGGCGTACAGGCAGCGGTAATGATCTTGCCTTGTACTTTAAGTGTTGTAGTTTCTGCAGCATAAGAGGAAGATGCCGCAGCAGCAATCAAACTCGCCAGAATAATTTTTTTCATGAGTAGTCCTTTCATTCATATTGGTGGGGAATTTAAAAAGGTAGTTAAATAAAACATTCATATATTCGCTGCCTTTCGATGGGAAGCATTATCCCCACAAATGAATGAACAGAATAGCACCCTGGACGATAATCAGGTTTTAATGCTTTCTTAATTATCTATGCATGTTGTTGTTTTTTAACAAAAAAAATCACCATTCATTATTTGAAAATCCAAATAAACGACTCTATTTAAAGAATATAAATAACACCAATTATTTGAGTTAATGCACATATATCATTTATCACGCTGGCGTATTGAGATATAACTCATTCGAGATCCAGACTGACTAAAAAACCCTGATTCATCAGGTCTATGTTTAATCGCGAGATATGCCAGTCTTTGTCTTCCGTGCTGCCAAATCCCTGTGTCGTAATCAGGTTCATTAGCTCGGGTGTCGCGACCAAACCAACATTCATGCCCATCAACCTCTTTTTACTAGCTGTCGAAAAACCTGCTGCGACTTCACGGGCAGACTGTAGATCTGGTTGCGGCCAGGAATACTGGACCACTGGCTCTCCACTGCCAATTCTGAGTATTTTGGTTTTACCGCCGACCGTCGTGACAGATTCACGTGGAATGATAACCCAGCGGTCGTGTGTCACTTTACTCAGCGCACCGTAGCGCTCTGCCAGTCGCGTTAGCAGATTCATATCGCTCCCACCCAACTGATCAATGTGCTCAATCCGGATGTTGGCCAGCTCCTCAGGTACACCCACCGTTAACTGGTGCTCAGCGGAAATGGATTTGACGATATCCCCAGGCTGACGCCTGGCCAGGAGCGCGTTTTTTGAGACGGCAGCGTACTGTGGCCACGGGAATTGGTTTTTGAATAGGCGCGCGGCATGACCTTAAAAATATGAGGCGAAGTGGCTGAACCGCCAGAAGCCAACGCGTCCACAATGTAGGTCCCTTTACCCAAAGACTGCTTGGCCACCGCTCCAGGAAAATGACTGATAAATACAACGATGATCGCGGAAAAGACTGGACCATAGTAGAAGTAAAAACAGGATAAAAAAGTCGGAGTTTTGGGGAATGTTTTGGGGAATGTTTTGGGGAAGATATTTTGTGAAGGTATAAAAAACGGGAGCACCAGGCTCCCGCTTCGAAATCAGCGAAATCGCTAATTACATATGCTTGATCATCGCGTCGCCAAACTCTGAACATTTCAGCAGCTTCGCGCCATCCATCAGACGTTCGAAATCGTAAGTTACGGTTTTAGCGTTAATCGCGCCTTCCATACCTTTAACAATTAAGTCAGC
>NZ_JAHWLU010000120.1:0-14517 GCF_022134725.1 Buttiauxella sp. S19-1 | reverse complement strand
GCTATATGTCGCAGAATTGTAATGTTGCCAGGATGTCCCCGTATTAATAAAGTTTTCAACCCCTGCCAAACACATAGCATCCAGCAATTGTGTAGGGAATGTAATATTACTAGATATTAAATCTTCAACATCATCATAGTCATGCGCCGCAAGAAATTTTGACGCTATATGAATTACTATGTCAGGCTTCACATTACAGACAATATCCTTGATTGAAGATTGTGTGATGAGATGATATTGAATATTTTCTTTTGACATATTAGTACTATCAGGAAGTTTTCTAATCAAAGAGTGAACTTCGTGACCAGACTTAACTAGGAATTCAGCTGTTTTTTTGCCAATATATCCTGTTGTACCTGTCAGTAATAATTTCATTCTATTTCTCAAAATGGGGTATTAAAGTTGACAAATGAGGTATGTTTTAAATCCCTATCAGAAATTATGGGGGATTCCACTGGCCATTCAAAACCAAAACTGTCCCACGAAATACCAGCATCTTTGATTGGGTTGTGAACAGTACTGGTCTTGTATACCATTAAACTATTATCTTCCAGAGATAAAAAACCATGTGCTATACCACTTGGCAAGAATAAACTCCTGGCATTCATCGCAGATAGTTCAATTGCGAGATATTGTCCAAATGTTTTAGAGTCTTTCCGAATATCTAAAAAGACATCTAATACAGAGCCGTTTGCACAATAAACTAATTTATCATGATCACTTGGTGGTAACTGAAAATGCATTCCTCTAATTACATCTTTCTTTGAAAAGGAATAAAATTCTTCGGCAATTTTCATATCAATACCAAGTTCACTAAAAATCGCTTCATGATATGTTTTTACGAAACTTCCTCTTGCATCACCAAACTTTGGTGATTCAATCAAAAAACAACCTGGTATCTGTAATTCTGTAATTTTCATTTAAATAAATAAGAGAGTTTCCACTCTCTTATCCTTAGTATATGTAATTAGAAATTCAAACCAAAGAACTCTTCGAACTTGCTGACAACATAATCTAAATGTTCAGTTGTCAGGCCCGGATAAATACCAATCCAGAAAGTTTGATTCATAA
Source organism: Buttiauxella sp. S19-1 (assembly GCF_022134725.1). Classification (NCBI taxonomy): domain Bacteria; kingdom Pseudomonadati; phylum Pseudomonadota; class Gammaproteobacteria; order Enterobacterales; family Enterobacteriaceae; genus Buttiauxella; species Buttiauxella sp. S19-1. The sequence continues at coordinate 13,446 of NZ_JAHWLU010000120.1, read as the reverse complement.
TACGGTCGGTATTAGTTAACTCACCAACTACACGATATTTCACATTTTCGAAATATGGCTGGCGGGTCAGATTACCAGCAAACAATAAGCGGGTACCGATTTTGGCGTCGTCAAGAAACTTAACTAAATCAACACGGTTCACACCACTAGTTTCTTTTAGTGTGATAGGGAAACCAAACCATGATGGTTCAGATTTCTCGGTTGCTTCAGGCAGTTCCAGGAATTCTACGCAAGACTGTAAACCCTGCTTCAGGTAGGCGAAATTCTCTTTACGTTTTTGAACGAATTCTTCAACACGCTCTAACTGTGCAAGACCACAAGCTGCCTGCATGTCAGTAATTTTAAGGTTATAGCCAAGATGAGAATAGGTATATTTGTGATCATAACCGTGTGGTAATGATCCTAATTTCTGTTCAAAACGTTTGCCACAAGTATTATCGCAACCTGGTGCGCAGTAGCAATCTCGGCCCCAGTCACGGAATGACTCAATAAGTTTTTTCAGTTCACCTGATTTAGTAAATACCGCACCACCTTCACCCATAGTAATATGGTGTGCAGGATAGAAGCTTACTGTTCCGATATCACCGAAAGTCCCCACCATTTGACCATCGTAGGTTGTACCCAATGCGTCGCAGCAGTCTTCAATCAACCATAAATTGTATTTATCAGCAATACGGCGCACTTCTGTTAGATTAAATGCGTTACCCAAAGTGTGGGCAATCATAATTGCTTTAGATTTATCGGTGACAGCGGCTTCAATCAGCGAAGCATCAATGTTGTAAGTTGGGATATCAACATCAACAAATACTGGAATCAAACCGTTTTGAATAGCAGGGTTCACCGTAGTTGGGAAACCAGCAGCAACGGTAATAACTTCATCGCCAGGCTTAAGGGCTCTATCGCCTAATTTTGGCGAAGTCAGTGCAGTTAATGCCAACAAGTTGGCTGACGAACCAGATGTAGTGGTCAATACATGTGGAACACCAATGAATTCACCCAGTTTCTTTTCAAATGCGTCATTGAAGCGACCGGTTGTTAACCAACCATCTAATGAAGCCTCAACCATCAGCTGCAATTCTTTCGCGCCAATAACTTTACCTGATGGCGGTACGACGCTGGCACCTGCAACAAAAGGTTTAGGACTCAATGCTTCATCAGCGTACTGGGCAACGAGTTGGGATATTTGTTCACGCAGGTTATTTACTGTCATTGCTCTGGTTCCTGTTACTAATAAACTTAACTTAAAGAAGAGGTTGTCATGTAGTCATGAATTTCGCGTTTTGTGCAAGCCAGCATATCTTCGCCGTTTCTCCACGCTTTATGCCATTCGACGATGCGACCCAATGTTTCCACCAGCCCCCAGCGGGGTTGCCAGCCTAAACGCATGCGCGCCTTCGAGCAATCTAATTTCAGATAATGGGCTTCATGTGGGTGGTCTTTACCGTCAAGTTGCCAGCTTGCGTCTTCACCCCAAAGTTTCACTACTGTATCGACAATAAACTCAACAGGTTGTGCATCATCTTCGCGTGGCCCAAAATTCCATCCTTCTGCAAATTCAATACCATCGTTAAAGAGGTGCTGAGCAATAAGGATATAGCCAGAAAGTGGCTCAAGCACATGCTGCCATGGGCGAATGGAATGCGGATTACGAATTACGACGGGCTGGTGATTTTCGCACGAACGGAGGATATCCGGGATCAATCGATCTTTTGCCCAATCACCGCCACCAATAACATTACCCGCTCTTACCGAAGCAAGTGCGACACCATGCTTTGCATACTGAGTTGGATTAAAGAAAGAACTACGATATGCGGCAGCAACGAGTTCGGCGCATCCTTTGCTATTGGAGTAGGGATCATATCCACCCATAGCTTCATGCTCACGGTAACCCCACACCCATTCACGATTTTCATAACATTTATCGCTGGTGATGTTTACTACAGCCTTCACTCCGCCCGTCTGCTTAACAGCTTCAAGCAAATGGACTGTACCCATCACATTAGTCGAGTAGGTTTCAATTGGCTCATCATAGGACAAACGAACCAACGGCTGTGCCGCCATATGAAAAACAATTTCTGGCTTAAATGCCTGCATTGAATTGCGAAGTTGTTCGAAGTCTCTGATATCACCAATCTCAGACTCCATGACATCGGCAATTTTTGCCATTTCGAACAGACTCGGTTCTGTAGGTGCTTGCAGCGAGTAGCCTTTTAATTCAGCACCCATCTCCGCTAGCCAAAGCGATAACCAGCTTCCTTTAAACCCAGTATGGCCGGTAATAAATACTCGCTTACCCTGCCAAAAATTCTTATCGATCATTCAATTACTCCCAGCGCTTCCAGGGGGCATTGCCCTTTTCCCAAAGCTCTTCAAGGTGGATTTTGTCGCGTAGCGTATCCATTGGCTGCCAGAAACCGGTATGCTCGTAGGCCATCAATTCACCTTGCTCGGCAAGCTTCATCAGCGGTTCTTGTTCCCAAGTAGAGGCATCATTATCGATTAAGTCGATGACTGATGGGTGAAGAACAAAGAAACCACCATTGATCATTGCGCCATCACCCTTTGGTTTTTCCTTGAAGGAGTGAACCTGGCGATTACGGATATCCAGTGCACCAAAGCGGCCTGGTGGATATGTAGCAGTCAATGTAGCTTTCTTACCATGCGCACGATGGAATTCAATTGTTGCGGAAATATCGACATCTGCCACACCATCACCATAGGTGAAAAGGAAGGCTTCGTCGTTTTTGACATATTCAGCCACACGTTTCAAACGGCCACCTGTCATGGAAGCATCACCGGTATCAACCAGGGTGACATTCCATGGTTCAACACGTTTATGATGTACTTCCATGCGGTTTTCTGCCATGTGGAAAGTCACATCTGACATATGCAAGAAATAGTTTGCGAAATACTCTTTAATGACATATCCCTTATATCCACAACAAATAATGAAATCACGAATTCCATGAGAGGAATACATTTTCATAATATGCCACAGAATAGGTTTACCACCGATTTCAACCATCGGTTTTGGTTTTAAAACTGTTTCTTCGCTTAGACGAGTCCCAAGCCCACCTGCCAAAATCACCGCTTTCATGTCTAACCCTCTATTTTACTTAGATGCTGTGAAAGCATCGGAATAGAAATTATCTACAGATAGATTATTTGCAATAAAGTCCTTTTTACTTGCATCGATCATCAAAGGCGATCCACAAGCATAAATATCGAAGGACTCAAGACTGTTAAAATCTTCCATTATTGCGTGATGAACAAAGCCTTTACGTCCGACCCATGAATCATCATTACTTGAAACAACAGGAATGAAATGCACATTATCAAATGTACTACTCCATTCTGATGGCAAATCCGAATAAAAATCTTTTGCTGTTGGCATACCCCAGTAGATATAGATTTCGCGTTTTGATTTATCCGCAAGCAATTGTTCAACCATAGCCTTTACGGGTGCAAATCCGGTGCCACCTGCAAGGAAAATAATAGGTCTTTCACTTGATCTGATAAAGAAAGTCCCACAAGGCCCTTCAAGACGCATAAGCGTATTTTCTTGAAGAGCATCAAATAGCAGGCTGCTCATTTGGCCATTTGGAACATTGCGGATATGTAATTCAATGCCATCATTTTCATTTGCATTGGCAATCGAATAACTGCGCGTCACACCCTTAAATTGCAAGTTAATATATTGACCAGGTAGAAAGCCTGTTTTCGAAGTTGGCGGTGTGCGTAAAATTAATTTCAATACATCATGGGATGCCATCATTGCTGAACTGACTTTACATGGCACCACTCGTTTCACCTGCCCTGCTAACTCAGGGAAATAATGTGCATGCAACTCAAGACTGCTTCTCGGCTTACAGTTGCAGGTGAGTATACGATCCCCTTCACCATATAACTTACCTTCTGCATCGACAGCACTGCCGGCTAACAACTCAGACTCACAAACGCCGCAGTCGCCATTCTTACAGCTGTGCTCAAGATGAATACCGGCGCTAAGCGCAGAGTCGAGAATTGATTCGTCATCCTTCCCGCTAAATTCGATGCTTGAAGGAAAAATTTTGATGATATGCGACACAATTGTTACTCGGGTAGAGAGATGGAATTAAGGGATGGGGCGATAGCATCCTTTGCAGACAATTCTGGAACACCTGACAATGGCCATTCAATGCCAATCGTTTCGTCATTCCATTGGATGCTACCTTCAGCTGACGGTGCGTAATAATTTGTCGCTTTGTAAAGAAACTCGGCAGTCTCACTTATTGTCAAAAAACCATGAGCAAATCCTTCAGGGATCCATAGCTGTCGCTTATTTTCTGCCGACAAATGAACACCAACCCAATGACTAAAAGTTGGCGAGCCTTTGCGAATATCAACAGCGACATCAAATACTTCACCAGCTGTACATCGCACTAATTTACCTTGTGCGTGATCACCTTTTTGAAAGTGCAGACCCCGTAGAACACCTTTACGCGATTTTGAGTGGTTATCCTGTACAAACTCAATCTGGCGGCCAATGGCTTCTTCAAATATTTTTTTGCTAAAACTCTCGAAAAAGAAACCTCGATCGTCACCAAAGACTTTCGGTTCAAAGATCATTACTTCTGGGATTGCTGTTTTAATGACATTCATATTAATGACCTTTAACCATTTTCAGCAGGTACTTACCATAGTCATTTTTTGATAATGGTTCCGCTAATTTTTTAACTTGTTCTGCATCAATAAAACCTTTACGGAAAGCAATCTCTTCAGGACAAGAGACTTTCAGGCCCTGACGCAGTTCAATGGTCTGAATAAAGTTACTCGCTTCAATTAAACTCTGATGTGTTCCAGTATCCAGCCAGGCATACCCACGACCCATCATCGCCACGGACATACGTCCCTGCTCCATGTAGATCCGGTTAATATCCGTAATTTCTAATTCACCACGAGGAGAAGGCTTCAGGCTTTTCGCCATTTCTACAACGCTATTATCGTAGAAATAAAGTCCCGTTACTGCATAATTGCTTTTTGGCTCAAGGGGCTTTTCTTCAAGAGAAATTGCCTTACCTTCTTTATCAAATTCAACCACTCCGTAACGTTCTGGATCATGAACATGATAAGCAAATACCGTAGCACCTGACTCTTTGGCAACGGCATTTTCAAGTTGTTTCTGGAGATCATGTCCGTAGAAAATGTTATCGCCAAGTACTAATGCGCAATTGTCATTTCCAATAAATTCTTCACCGATGATAAAGGCTTGCGCCAAACCATCAGGACTTTCCTGAACTTTATATTGCAGATTTAGCCCCCACTGGGAACCATCACCAAGCAACTGCTCAAAGCGCGGAGTATCCTGAGGAGTGCTAATAATCAAAATATCGCGAATACCCGCCAGCATCAGTGTACTGAGTGGGTAGTAAATCATTGGTTTGTCATAAATAGGCAGCAGTTGTTTACTCACCGCCATGGTTACTGGATACAAACGGGTTCCAGAACCACCAGCAAGAATAATACCTTTACGTGAAGTCATTTTTAATATTCCGTTTAATGAAGCAGCTAGCTCTCAGGCAACTAATTAATTTTATTTATTGCGTATTCGAAGCAGCAAAGATTTCCGCTAGCATACGTTTAACGCCTGAATCCCAGGACGGTAGTGTTAAACCAAAGGTTTTTTGGAATTTGGTAGTGTCCAGACGTGAATTGTGAGGACGTTGCGCAGGTGTAGGGTATGCGCTTGTAGGAACCGGACTCGTTTTGTTGATAGCTAATTCCAGACCCGCTGCTTTTGCTTCTGCAAATACCAGATTCGCATAATCAAACCAGGTTGTCGTACCAGAAGCCACCAGGTGATATAGACCCGCAACATCAGGCTTAGCCATAGCCGTTTTTATAGCATGGGCTGTACAATCAGCCAGCAATTCAGCACCAGTCGGTGCACCAAATTGATCGTTAATAATAGAAAGCTCTTCACGATCTTTAGCCAGTCGCAACATGGTTTTTGCGAAGTTATTACCTTTTCCAGCAAATACCCAACTGGTACGGAAAATTAAGTGTTTAGTGCAATTCTGTTGTACGGCAATTTCACCCGCGAGTTTTGTTTCACCGTAGGTGTTTAACGGTGCGGTTACATCGGTCTCCATCCAGGGTTTGTCGCCATCGCCAGGGAAAACATAGTCCGTTGAATAATGAATCAGCCAGGCATTAATTTTTTCTGCTTCTTTTGCGATGGCTTCAACACTTGTGGCATTCAACAATTGGGCGAAATCACGTTCACTTTCGGCTTTATCAACTGCGGTATGCGCTGCGGCATTGACAATAACATCCGGTTTCACGCGACGAACCGTTTCTGCAACACCCTCTGGATTGCTAAAATCACCGCAATAATCAGTGGAATGAACATCGACTGCGATTATATTCCCGAGTGGTGCCAGTGAACGCTGTAATTCCCAACCTACCTGCCCTGTTTTACCAAATAATAAAATATTCATTTTCGCTCACCGTAATTCTGTTCAATCCAGGATTTATACGCGCCACTTTTAATATTTTCGACCCATTGCTGATTAGTTAAATACCAGTCAACCGTTTTACGAATCCCACTTTCGAAGGTCTCTTGTGGTTTCCAGTTCAAATCGTGGCTGATTTTGCTGGCATCAATCGCATAACGGCGGTCATGGCCTGGACGGTCCGCAACATAGGTAATTTGTTCACGGTATGAAGTGTTTTTAGGAACCATTTCATCGAGCAGGTCACAAATAGTCAGTACCACATCGAGGTTTTTCTTCTCATTGTGCCCACCGATATTATAAGTCTCGCCAAGCACACCTTGAGTCACAACCGTGTACAACGCACGCGCATGATCTTCGACATACAGCCAATCACGGATCTGATCGCCTTTGCCGTAGACAGGTAAGTTTTTGCCTTCGAGGGCGTTCAGGATTACCAACGGAATGAGTTTTTCCGGGAAGTGATATGGGCCGTAGTTATTTGAGCAGTTTGTTACGATGCAAGGCAAACCATAGGTACGCTGCCAGGCACGAACTAAATGATCGCTGGATGCTTTAGAAGCAGAATAAGGACTGCTTGGCGCATAAGAGGTTATTTCGGTAAATAACGGCAGTTCTGCTCCAGACGTGCATTCATCCGGGTGCGGTAAATCACCATAAACTTCATCGGTAGAAATATGATGGAAACGGAAATTGACTTTGCGAGCATCACTCATTTTTGACCAGTATGCGCGAGCAGCTTCTAACAACGTATAAGTGCCAACAATATTGGTTTCGATAAATTCAGCAGGACCAGTGATAGAGCGATCAACATGGCTTTCAGCAGCCAAATGCATTACCGAATCCGGCTGGTGTTCGGCAAAAATTTTGTCCAGAGTATTTCTGTCACAAATATCAGCCTGAACAAATGCGTAGCGATCATTAGTCGATACTTCAGCTAATGATTCTAAATTACCTGCATAGGTTAATTTATCGACGTTAACGACGCTGTCTTGAGTCTTATTTATAATATGACGAACGACCGCAGAGCCAATAAATCCGGCACCACCAGTAACAAGAATTTTCACGGGAAAGTCTCTCTATGATCTTGTAATAATTTACTTCGATAAAAAATATCGGGCGTTTATTCTTAATGCAGCTAAAGATGGTATGAGTAAAATTTAGCCCCAGGCATGCTACCGCCCCTGGCTCAACAGCTACCAGTGGACTGAACTTCTTCTCGTACTACCCGTTTCGCCAGGTAGCGACCTACATTTTGCAACACATTCGGATATTCAGGATGATGAATATTCGAATACGCAGCGGCAATTGTTATACCCGATTTTACCCAAAAAAAAAGGCAGTCAGCCGCAGTAAAGTTACAAAATTGTAACCGCACCGCCACTTTTGACTGCCATTCTTTTCATCAGACACCTATCTTCATTGATTACAAAGCAATCAACGAGCTAACAATTTCTGAATGCTATCCCTGAACTTCTGGCCTTCTTTATGGTTACGCAGACCATACTGCACAAATGCCTGCATATAACCCATTTTCTTGCCACAGTCGTAGCTTTCGCCGGTCATCAACGCAGCTTCCACTGCTTGTTTTTTGCTCAGTGCCGCAATGGCGTCGGTAAGCTGGATACGGCCCCAGGCACCCGGTTCGGTTTTCTCGAGTTCAGGCCAGATATCTGCAGATAAAACATAACGCCCTACCGCTGCAAGATCGGAATCCAGAGTCTGTGGCTGGTCAGGTTTTTCCACGAAATCAACAATGCGACCAATCTGCCCGTCGTTGCTCAGAGGTTCTTCAGTGGTGATCATCGAGTACTCAGACAAATCTACGTTCGGCATACGTTTTGCCAGAACCTGGCTACGCCCCGTTTCTCTGAAACGCTCGATAATTGCTGCTAAATTATAACGCAATGGGTCAGCGCTGGCGCCATCGAGGATAACGTCAGGTAATACAACAACAAATGGGTTATCACCGATGATAGGTTGAGCACACAGAATGGAGTGACCAAGACCCAACGGTTGAGCCTGACGCACGTTCATTATGGTCACGCCCGGTGGGCAGATAGATTGAACTTCCGCGAGCAACTGGCGTTTAACACGCTGCTCAAGCAGAGCTTCAAGTTCGTATGAGGTGTCGAAATGGTTTTCCACAGCATTCTTTGAGGAATGCGTCACCAGCACGATTTCTTTGATACCGGCAGCCACAATTTCATCGACGATATATTGAATCATCGGCTTATCGACTATCGGTAGCATCTCTTTTGGAATCGCTTTTGTTGCAGGCAACATATGCATACCCAAGCCTGCTACCGGAATAACTGCTTTCAAATTAATCATATTCAAACCCACCTCAAAATGGTTCGGGGATTATAGTCTTTTCGTGCGCTGATGCCAGCATGAATTGATCCCCAAAAAATAGACCTTCATCTTAACGCTCTCAAGAAAGTACGCAAAACCAAAGTCTTGATTTAAGCCTTTCAAAAGCTCGGATAAATCGCAATCTGATTTGACAATCTACTTATTCACCGTTGGCAACGAAAAATTCAACCCATCAGTGTTCACGTGTTGGTGATCTACCCGGTCGATATCCACCGAACTACTGCCCTTCTCGTTCACCGCACGCACATTGGCAAGCGACAGCAACGTATCCTCTTTGGCCATAAAACGGCCACGCACGTCTTTACGCAAATCGAAGTTTAGCTTCAACGCTGGACCGGCTTCAGAATACTGCATCACATCGATGTTTCTCAGAAACAAGTGTTGCGGTTTGTTATGCAGTTCAAGCGTTGCGCGTTTCATCGCCACATTGGTAATCGCTACGAAAGATGTCGCATTGCCTGACGAAATTTGGATGCCCCTACTTTTAAGCCGCATGTCCGTATTATCAAGCGTAATATCATTTAGTTTAAAATTTTGCGGAATAGACAAGTAGTTACCTTTAATTACCCCGTAACCAATCAGAAATCCCGCGCTGTTGACCATATCGACGTTATCAATAACGAAATTATCACAGCCATAAATAGCCACTGTCGCGTTATCGATGCCTGCATTCTTACTAAAATTATGATTGATATTTCGAGCTTTAATATTGCGAATAACGAAGTGTTTACCGTTCTCAACGTGGACTAGCTGGCGGCAGTTGCTACCCGTAATATTGGCGACAACAAAGTTTTTCACCGCCTGATCTTCCGGATATTCGTTGTCGTAGGTGCTGCCCGCCAGACCAATGCCAATCCCCCAGTTGATCTTCCCATTGGTGCAATCAATGTTTTCAATTACATGGTCGGAGATAAGCAAATTGTGGTCGTTGATTGCCACGTTCCATTCGATGGCGTCACCCTGCAATCGACTAAAATGGCCATTGGTGATCTTGACGTTTTCCATGCGATTGTGGAAACCCTGCCGCAAAATGGCGTAGTTCGCATCGTGTACCGTAATGTTATCAATCACCAGGTTGCGCATGGTGCGCTGGTCTTTGCCGCCGATGTAGATTTGCGTCACTGGCACAAAGCCGCTCATATCAATGCCTTTGATGGTGCAGTCTGAACCCCGCACATCAAGGGTGATATTGTTAAACCGCCCGCCCTTCTCGCCCAAAATCTGGCAGCCGTCTTGCAGCACAAAACGCCCTTTGCCGTTGCCCTTCAAACCACCCGCAACCCGCAAGGTTTTCCCTTCCGGCATAAAAATCGCAGTGTTGATGTTATCGCAGACTATATCGGCGGGAACGCTGACAGTATCAGCCGTAGTAAAAGCTTGTTTGAAGGCGGCAATCCAGTCGCCGCTATAGAATTTTTGCACGCTGATTGCGCTGTTGCCCGCTGCCGCGAACACGCTACGTGGCAAGATGAATGGCACCGCGGCCAGCACGGAACTGGCTTTGAGTAACTGGCGGCGTGAGGAAGAGAAGGAAGTGTGGGGAGTTTTAGACTGTTTACGCATACGTCCTCATTACATACTTAACATCTGTAACTGGCGAGCTAAGTTCTGATAGATAACTTTTTGATTGAACTCTGTTTCAACTTTGTTACGAGCCAAATTCAACATCGGTTTTAGCTCGCTTTCATCGATACTGCCGAAGTCCTGCAAGCTATCTGCCAGCGCTCCCGCATCGTTTTCTGGCACCAGCCAGCCAGAACGCCCCGAATCAATCAACTCCGGGATACCGCTGTGTACGGTAGAAAGCACCGGGATCCCGACCGCCATCGCTTCCATCAGCGCGACAGGGATCCCTTCCATATCGCCGTCTTCACCCGTGACCGACGGCAGCAAGAATAAGTCGGCTTCATCGAGCATCGCTTTCACTTCGTGATTCGGCTTAAAGCCAGGCATAAACACCACATCGTCGAGCTGATACTGTTCGATAAGCGTGCGCAGGCGCGTTTCCCAGGGGCCGATACCAAGAATGTTGTAACGAAAGTTCACGCCGCGCTCTTTTAGCAACAAGCAGGCGTCAATCGCCACATGCAGTCCTTTCTTCTCGGTCAGCCGTGCCACCGAGATAATCTCCAGCGTTTTAGCGGGAGCTTTCACTCGACGCTGCGAGAAGCGCTCCATATCCACGCCCATGCGTGACACGCTAATTTTGTTGGCCGGGCAGCCCATTTTTTGCAAACGCCCTGCCCACAAATTGCTGATTGGCAACATCAAGTCGCCACGGGTAAAGAGTTTTTGATATTCAGGGGTGTAATGCGCCAAAGCCTCACGACCAGAAATGTCGATACCGTGGAAAACCGTGGCGATTTTGCCTTTCAGCAAGCCAAGTTCACGTAGTTTTGCCGCTGTCACACCCGCCGGGCCGAAGTGGGCAATAAAGACGTCAGCCTGCACAGATTGTGGGTTACGGCCACAAATCGAGGAGAGAATCAGATTGCGTGCTTCCTCGCCGTAGCGTTTTGCATTGAGCGCACGCCAGGTGCGTGGACGCAGCGAACCGCGCAAAGTATTCAACACGCGGGATTGCAGTTTTGCGGCCTTGCCCGCAGGCTCGTCCATCAGCCAGGTGGTTTTCTCGGCGAGCTGGTACTCTTTGAAAGCCGAATGGGTATGGGTCAAATCGCCCTTTTGAATGGCGACGATTTCCACTTCATAGCCCATATCAATGAACGCGACGATTTGGTTAAGCACGAAAGTCTCGGATGCCACCGGAAATTTGAGCAAGAAGAAGCCGACTTTCATTTTGCCCCCTTCACGCGCGCCAGAACTGACTCCACCATGCGCAGGCCATCCTCACGTTCGGCACGCACGGCATGCGCGAGGCGTTCATTGATTGCCGGCAATTGCCCTAACACATCCGCCACCACGCTCTGTAAAGAACCATTCAGCAACTGGCGGATTTCGATCGCCATTTCCGGCATGCCAAGCTGCTTCATAATGCCTGCGGATTTGTGTTCATAGTTGATGGCAATCGCTGGGGTGCCGAAGTTCATCGAAATAATGGCGGAATGCAGGCGCGTGCCAACTGTCAGCTCACATTCACCGAGAATCTTGCCCATTTCCAGGTCATTAAGCTCATCCATGACGACGTGATATTGCTCGGGAGAGTTCACATACTGCCGCAGGTTAAGCGCCACCATGCGATCATCCTTGTTGTAACTGTCGATACCGGTACAAGTCGAGAGCGCCAGTACCTGATAACCCTGGTCAATCACGCGATTCACCACCGAGGCAAATGCCTGCTCATAGGCTTGCTGCGTGGTGCCAAGACGTTTGTCAAAAGGTGCAAGTTCACGCAGCGTAATGGCGACCGTTTTCTTGCGTTTGATGGTATTGAGCCAGTGCTGCACCGCGTAGCTCGGCACAAAACTGTCATTGTGATGATCAACCAACCAGGCGGTATCGACGCCCTGCTCCACTTTGCTGCTATCGATGTTACTTTGGTTCATCAAATCCAGGCTGACGGTTTCGCGTAAAATCAGCGCCTCGGCATGGCCGAAAACATAGCTCGCCAGGTGGTTAAATTGCGGGTCCTGGAATGGTCCAACGCTGTGACCAATCATGTAGACCGGCTTTTTCGCCATAAAACTGCACAGCGCGTGTTCAAACTGCGAAACGCCATACAAATCGACAAAGAACGAACCACCGACCTGAATAATCGCGTCATACTTTTGCAGCGACTTAACGAAATCGATAAACCCTTGTGGGATAGAGATATTACGCAAGCGCCCGTTGTCAGTGGCTTTCGCCATCAACACCTGGTGCTGGTACTTACGGCGCAGGACTTTTTTCACGCGCCCCATCAGCCCGACCGCGTTGTTATGTTGTTTCATCTGCTTATACAGACCGTCACCCAACACCGGGCGACCCAATAGCCAGGCCGAACTCACTGGATAACGGCTCATGACATCGACCTGCACGCTGTCATCAATCGTGGTGATGGCATCAATCAATCCGCGCAGAATGGCGCTGTCACCGCGGTTGCCGCAAGTGTGGTTGCCAAGAATCAATAACTTCATATAGACCTCTTTTTCAAATGGGCGCCCTCACCCCAGCCCTCTCCCCCAGGAGAGGGAGGAGTCCGGCAGATCCCCTCTCCCTAAGGGAGAGGGTTAGGGTGAGGGTGAATGCGAATAAACTGGCGCTTCATCTCTACCACCAGCGCATTACGGGAGGCTGCCAGCATCACGATAAAGGCCAGGACACCGGCTGCAATTTGCACGCCGACCAGCAGGCCGAGCGAAAGATGCCCTTTAAGGACGATGCCCAAAGCAGCGCTGACCACAACGGTTGGAATAGAGAGATAAAACGGCAGCCAGATGCTCTGAATGTACTGGCGATAACTGGAACCGAGCACTGGCTTAATCATCACGAAATAGCTCAGAACGGTGTTCACCACCTGCACAAACAGGAAGCCAAACGTCACGCCCAATGCGCCAGCGAGATGCCCACCGACAATAATCGCCGGGATGAACAGACAGGTTTTGAATACGTTGAATTTAAAACTGATATCAACCCG
>NZ_JAHWLU010000119.1:0-14761 GCF_022134725.1 Buttiauxella sp. S19-1 | reverse complement strand
CCTTTACACGGAGGGGGTCGGCGGTTCGAGCCCGTCATCACCCACCATTCGGGGCGTTAGCTCAGTTGGTAGAGCAGTTGACTTTTAATCAATTGGTCGCAGGTTCGAATCCTGCACGCCCCACCAAATTCAGACAAAAGCGCCTTCAGGGCGCTTTTGTTGTTTCTAAGGCTCGATCTTTTTCGTGCTGGGTTCGAAGCTGCAGCAGATTCGACAAAATCGTCGGGAACGATTTTGCATCACCGCTTGCGGTGACCCGAAGGGCGAGTCTCTGGATGAGGCGAGTGATATCCTGCACGTCCCACCAAAGGCACCTTTTTGCTATCTGCAATTCCGAGTTGAAAATAAATTCCCCACGACAATTCACCTATAATTCGCTATCTTGTTTAGCATATAAAACAACCTTAGCCATTTCTGGTCAGTCTTTATCAGAATAGTGCTAATTTGGTTAAGTCAGGCAAACGAGAAAGCACTATGAGCGTAATGTTCGATCCAGAAACAGCAATTTATCCCTTCCCACCTAAACCACAGCCTTTGAGCGCGGATGAAAAGCAATTTTACCGTGAGAAAATCAAGCGTCTGCTGAAAGAGCGGAATGCTGTGATGGTGGCTCACTACTATACCGACCCCGAAATCCAGGCTCTGGCTGAAGAGACTGGCGGTTGCATTTCTGACTCCCTCGAGATGGCACGTTTTGGAGCAAATCATCCTGCTACCACGTTGTTGGTGGCAGGGGTTCGCTTCATGGGTGAAACCGCGAAAATCCTGAGCCCAGAAAAAACTATCCTGATGCCAACGCTGAACGCCGAGTGCTCTTTGGATCTCGGCTGCCCAATCGAAGAATTTAACGCCTTCTGCGATCAACATCCTGATCGCACAGTGGTGGTCTATGCTAATACTTCCGCAGCGGTAAAAGCGCGTGCTGATTGGGTCGTGACATCGAGTATTGCAGTCGAATTAATTGAGCATCTCGACAGTCTTGGCGAGAAAATTATTTGGGCACCGGATAAACATCTGGGAAGTTATGTACAGAAGCAAACTGGCGCAGACGTGTTGTGTTGGCAGGGGGCATGCATTGTACATGACGAGTTTAAAACCCAGGCGCTAACGCGCATGAAAGCACTCTATCCGGATGCTGCTATTCTGGTACACCCCGAATCGCCGCAAGCCATAGTGGATTTGGCAGATGCTGTCGGTTCAACCAGTCAGCTCATCGCCGCCGCTCAAACGTTGCCAAATAAACAACTGATCGTGGCCACTGACCGCGGTATCTTCTACAAAATGCAGCAGGCATGTCCGGATAAAGAATTGTTTGAAGCGCCTACCGCAGGTGAAGGCGCAACCTGTCGTACTTGTGCACATTGCCCGTGGATGGCGATGAACGGCCTTAAAGCCATCGCTGAAGGGCTGGAGCAGGGTGGAGCAGAACATGAGATTCATGTTGATGCTGCGTTGCGTGAGGGCGCACTGGTGCCTTTAAATCGAATGCTCGATTTTGCTGCTGAATTACGACGTAATATTAAGGGTAACGCGTAAGGAATTTAACCCCAAGGAGCGAATATGGATTTTTTAAGCACGCAGAATATTTTGGTCCACATTCCCATCGGAACGGGTGGGTATGATTTATCGTGGATTGAAGCGATTGGAACCGTGGCGGGTTTGCTATGTATCTGGTTGGCTAGTTTAGAAAAAATCAGCAATTACGCATTCGGTTTAATTAACGTTACGCTATTTGCGATTATTTTCTTCCAAATCCAACTCTACGCAAGCCTGTTACTACAGTTGTTTTTCTTTGCGGCTAATATTTACGGTTGGTATGCCTGGTCGAGACAGACGAGTGAAAATCAAACCGTTCTCCATATTCGTTGGTTACCTCTGCCCAAAGCATTTGCCTGGATTGCAATTTGTGTGGGGGCGATTGGGTTGATGACGGTATTTATCGATCCGGTCTTTGCTGTCCTGACCCGAACTGCGGTTACCGCGATGCAGGCCATGGGCCTGAATGTGACGATGCCAGAGCTTCAGCCCGATGCGTTCCCATTCTGGGACTCCTGCATGATGGTACTGTCGATTGTGGCGATGATTCTGATGACCCGCAAATACGTCGAAAACTGGCTGCTGTGGGTAATCATTAACATGATCAGCGTGGTTATCTTCGCCTTGCAAGGCGTCTACGCGATGTCACTCGAATATTTGATCCTGACGTTTATTGCGCTCAACGGTAGCCGCATGTGGATCAACAGCGCGCGTGAACGCGGCTCACGCGCACTGTCTTAATTAGTGGTGGTGATGAGCATGGCCGTGATGGTCATGCTCATGTAAATCACAGTCCTGACCGTGGCAAACCTGATACTCCATTTGTACCGTGGCATGTTCAATCTGGTATTCATCTTTCAGAAAATGATGGATGCGTTCCAGCAGGGCGTCGTGATCGTGCGGTGGCACCACCTGAACATGCAACGTCATTAACGGTTTTTCACCGACCAGCCAGATATGCACGTGGTGAACGTTGCGGACTTCGGGAATCGTTCTGATTAACTTGCGCTGCAAAACGGGGATATCAATGGCGTTTGGTGCGCCTTCGAGCAACTCATTAACGCTCTCTTTTAGTAAATTCCACGCGCTGCGCAACACCAGGCATGACACCAGTATTGAGAGAATAGGGTCAATTGGCGTCCAGCCGGTCCACAAAATAATAAGCGCCGCAGCGATAGCTCCCACCGAACCTAACAAATCTCCCATAACGTGCAGAGCAGCAGCACGCACGTTGATATTTTTTTCTTCATTTCCGCGATGCAAAATCCAGAACGAAAATAGATTCGCCAGTAACCCGGCAAAAGCGATGATCAGCATGGTCCAGCCGGCAATCGGCTGCGGCTGATAAAAACGCTCTATCGCCTCCCAGACGATCAAGATCGTTATCACCACTAAGGCAATCGCATTCACAAATGCAGCAAGCGTGGTCAGCCTCAGCCAACCGAAGGTATGACGGGCATTCGGCGGACGACGGGCAAATTTCACCGCCATTAGCGCGACCAGCAGCGCTGCCGCATCAGTCAGCATATGCCCTGCATCAGCAAGTAAGGCAAGTGACCCTGATATCACCCCACCGATGACTTCCGCCACCATAAATAGCGCCGTGATGGAAAATGCCCAGAACAGACGTTTGGAGTTGGAATCACCCGAAGAATGTTGATGTGTATGCGCCATGATTTCTCAGTATTTGAAAAGCAACAATGCGCTAATTATAACCACTAAAGCTGATCAACTTATTGAATAAAACCTATAAAAAAGGAGAGCCTAAGCTCCCCTGGTTTTTTCAGCTGGCTGATTTTACTGTGAAGTCCCGTCCACTTTGCTGTTCACATCATTGCCGCTGCCGGTTTCAACCTTTTGGTTGGTATCCGGGCATTTACCGTCTTTACACATCGAATTTTTATGAATTTCATCCTTGCTCATTCCATCACTGGTCAAACCGCTATTACTGGTTGAGCCATTTGGATGGAGCATGGTGCCGCTATTGTTGATATTGCTGTTATCAACGCCTTTCGGGGCTATGTTCTGATTCGCGCCAGGTGCAACCTGGCCTGCTTCAGCGCCAGCATTAGCCTGGCCGTTATTCATGCCGCTGGTGTCGGCAGCCAAAGCTGCGCCGCTGGCAAGAGTGAGGGTTGCTGTCAGGAAAAGAGTGGTTAATTTATTCATCATGATGCTCCTGTTATGGTCGTTATTGCTGGATAACTTCTTCCAACAGTGCACAGGTCCTATTCGGATTAAATTATTTCTATCGGTGATACCTGCCAACTTTAATAATCTAATCAGAATACAATTTTGCCAAAATGATACTTTTTGGTGTTAACAATTAAAAATTGTAGCGTCATACCGAGCTTTTACCATTTATTGACCGCTTTTAGGTCGTTTTCAGGAATATTCTGCCTGAAGTGTAAAAGCCCGTTTACACTTCAGGCTTGAAGCGATAGATTGAAGGGATTGCAACTAAGCTAAATCTAAAGGCCATTTCCGGAAATATCATGAATTATCAGAACGACGACTTACGCATCAAAGAAATCAACGAACTTTTGCCTCCAGTAGCGCTGCTCGAAAAATTCCCTGCCACTGAAAAAGCAGCTGCAACGGTATCTGGCGCGCGCAAAGCGATTCATAAAATCCTTAAAGGAAATGATGATCGTCTGCTGGTTGTCATCGGCCCTTGCTCCATTCACGATATCAAAGCGGCGAAAGAGTATGGCGCGCGTTTACTGACATTGCGTGAAGAACTGCAAGGTGAGCTGGAAATCGTTATGCGTGTTTACTTCGAAAAACCACGCACGACGGTGGGCTGGAAAGGCCTCATCAACGATCCGCAAATGGATAACAGTTTCCAAATCAACGATGGCCTGCGCATTGCTCGTAAGCTGTTGTTAGATATCAATGACTCCGGCTTGCCAGCAGCGGGTGAGTTCTTGGATATGATTACTCCGCAGTATCTGGCGGACTTGATGAGCTGGGGGGCTATTGGCGCACGAACCACAGAATCTCAGGTTCACCGTGAACTGGCGTCGGGTCTGTCATGTCCAGTCGGCTTCAAAAATGGTACCGACGGCACGATGAAAGTGGCGATTGATGCTATTAATGCCGCTGGCGCGCCACACAGCTTCCTGTCTGTGACGAAATGGGGTCATTCTGCCATTGTGACGACCAGCGGAAATGGTGACTGCCATATCATTCTGCGCGGCGGTAAAGAGCCAAACTACAGCGCGGAGCACGTCGCTCAGGTTAAAGCGGATTTAGTGAAGGCAGGCCTGCCTGCACAGGTGATGATCGATTTCAGTCATGCCAACAGCAGCAAGCAGTTTAAGAAACAAATGGAAGTTGGCGCCGATGTTTGCCAGCAAATCGCTGGTGGCGATAAAGCCATCACCGGTGTGATGATTGAAAGTCACCTTATTGAAGGCAATCAGAACCTGGAAAGCGGTGAACCGTTGGTTTACGGCAAGAGCGTGACCGATGCTTGTATCGGCTGGGAAGATACTGAAGTTGTGTTGCGCCAGTTGGCTGATGCAGTGAAAACGCGTCGCGGCTAAGTCTTTACGCAGTAACAATAAAAAAGGCGTGGTTTTCACCACGCCTTTTTCACATCTAACGAATTACTTCGCTTTACCCTGGTTTGCTACCGCTGCGGCTTTTGCTGCGATTTCATCAGCATTGCCCAGATAGTAGCGCTTCAGCGGTTTGAAGTTCTCGTCAAACTCATACACCAACGGTACGCCAGTTGGGATATTCAGCTCAAGAATTTCGTCTTCGCCCAGGTTATCAAGGAATTTAACCAAGGCACGCAGGGAGTTACCGTGTGCGGCAACAATCACGCGCTCGCCGCTTTTCATGCGTGGCAGAATGGTTTCATTCCAGTAAGGGATTACGCGCTCGATAGTTAACGCCAGGCTTTCAGTTACCGGCAGCTCTTTATCGGTCAGGCTTGCATAACGTGGGTCATGGCCTGGGAAGCGTTCGTCATCACGCGTCAATTCTGGAGGTGTTATCGCAAAGCCACGACGCCATTGTTTAACTTGCTCATCGCCGTATTTTTCTGCGGTTTCTGCTTTGTTCAGACCCTGCAGCGCCCCGTAATGACGCTCATTCAGCTTCCAGGATTTTTCAACTGGCAACCAGGCCTGGTCCAGTTCATCGAGGATGTTCCACAGAGTATGGATGGCACGTTTCAGCACAGAAGTGTAAGCAAAGTCGAAAGAGTAGCCTTCGTCTTTCAGCAACTTACCTGCTGCTTTCGCTTCAGTTTGACCTTTCTCAGACAGATCAACGTCATACCAACCGGTGAAGCGGTTTTCGTTGTTCCACTGGCTTTCACCGTGACGAACCAGAACCAGCTTAGTAACAGCCATAGTTTACTCCTTAATGAGCCTGTGATTAATGATAACGATTATCATTATATTGCCGCAAAGGGGCGAGCGGCAATGCTAAACGTTTAACATAGCGAAAAAGAGTGTGGAGTGTAAGTTGGATGTGAATGGTTGTTATATTTTTGTCGCTAAACGGCGGGAAATCCAGCGATTCGCAGAAGAATTGCCCTCCGTGGAGGAGGGCAAGGCACTTAGAGTGGAATGAACTCGTATTCCGTAATGCTTAAGTACTCTTCATGTGGCTGTAACCAGCAATCAGGTTGTGGCCATTCCGGATGATTAGGGCTGTCTGGCAGGAATTCGCTTTCCAGCGCCAGGCCCTGGTACGCATTGTACGTTCCTTGTTCCCTTGCCGGTGTACCGTCCAGATAATTCCCGCTGTAAAACTGCAATGCCGGTGCGGTGGT
Organism: Buttiauxella sp. S19-1; assembly: GCF_022134725.1. Classification (NCBI taxonomy): domain Bacteria; kingdom Pseudomonadati; phylum Pseudomonadota; class Gammaproteobacteria; order Enterobacterales; family Enterobacteriaceae; genus Buttiauxella; species Buttiauxella sp. S19-1. The sequence goes on along the minus strand of NZ_JAHWLU010000119.1, from coordinate 8,436 downwards.
GTAGACCGTCATTTGCAGTTGATTGTCGCTCGACCAAAGGTGTGCTGCTGGCAGGCTGGCATCGCCCTGTGCTTGTAACAAGAACGCATGATCGTAGCCTTTAACCAGCACCTGGTCGTTATCAGACAGGAAATCATCAGCGATGGTTTTCACTGTGCGGAAATCAAAGCTGGTACCTGCCACATCTTTAAGCCCGGCCTGTGGAATACCGTTGCTATCGACTGGCAAGTAGCTATCGGCCAGCAGTTGCAGGCGATGTTGACGAATATCGTTCTGCTTACCGTCGAGATTAAAGTAGGCGTGATTGGTCAGGTTCACCGGGCATGCTTTGCTGGTTTTGGCGCGGAACTCAACAGTAATGCAGTTATCTTCGGTGAGAGCATAACGCGCGGTTGCACGTAATTCGCCAGGGAAGCCTTGATCGCCATCTTGTGAATCGAGGGTGTACAGCACTTCATGTTCGTTCTGGCGCACAATACGCCAGCGACGTTTGTCGAAGCCATCTGGCCCGCCATGTAGCTGATGTGCGCCCTGGTTTGCTGTCACGTTGATGGTGACGCCATCGCGCTCAAACTGGCTGTTGGCAATCCGGTTTGCGTAGCGCCCGACAGTTGCTCCCAGATAAGCTGACTGATTCAGATAATCTTCCGGTGTTTCGCAGCCAAGCAGCGTTTCGCGTACGCTTCCGTCTTTCATCGGCACACGACACGACAACAGGGTAGCGCCCCAGTCCATGACTGAGACAACTAACCCCGCGCTGTTGCGCAGGGTGGAGATGCGGAACGGTTGCCCATCCGGTGCAAGCTGTGGTGTTTCTTTTAGCATTGGCCCGCGCCCTCCGAAGGTTTGCAGACATAAAAGGTTTCTTTTATGCCGGTTTTGGCTTCGTACTGTTTGGCGACCGCTTGTTGTACTGCAGGAACCAAATCTTCCGGGATCAATGCAACGATACAACCACCGAAGCCGCCACCTGTCATACGCACGCCGCCTTTATCGCCAATTGTGGCTTTCACGATTTCAACTAACGTATCGATTTGTGGCACGGTGATTTCGAAATCATCGCGCATTGACGCATGAGACTCAGCCATCAGTTCGCCCATACGTTGCAAATCGCCTTTTGCCAGCGCATCGGCAGCTTCTACGGTACGAATATTTTCGGTGAGGACATGGCGCACACGCTTAGCGACAACCGGATCAAGTTCATGTGCCACAGCGTTGAATTTTGACAACTCAACATCACGCAGCGCTTTCTGCGTAAAGAAGCGCGCGCCGGTTTCGCATTGCTGGCGGCGGGTATTGTATTCGCTGCCCACCAGCGTGCGTTTGAAGTTACTGTTGATGATGACAACGGCCACGCCTTTTGGCATCGAAACCGCTTTGGTACCCAGCGTGCGGCAATCAATCAGCAACGCATGATCTTTTTTACCTAACGCAGAAATCAGCTGATCCATAATGCCGCAGTTACAGCCGACGAACTGGTTTTCTGCTTCCTGGCCATTTAAGGCAATTTGCGAGCCGTCCAGCGCCAGATGATAAAGCTTCTGGAACACGGTACCCACTGCGACTTCCAGCGATGCCGATGAACTCAAGCCCGCACCTTGTGGCACGTTGCCGCTGATCACTAAATCGGCGCCGGCAAAGTTTTTATCACGCTTTTGCAGATGCTTAACCACACCGCGAACATAGTTGGACCATTGCTGCGTGTCGTGGCTCAGAATCGGTCTGTCGAGTGAAAACTCGTCGCTTTGATTGTCATAATCCGCGGCGATCACGCGTACCATGCGGTCATCACGTTTTGCGCAGCTAATGACCGTCTGGTAATCGATAGCACAAGGAAGCACAAAACCGTCGTTGTAATCGGTGTGCTCGCCAATCAGGTTAACGCGGCCAGGAGCCTGAATAGTATGGGTCGCCGGATAACCAAAGTGTTCGGCGAAGAGGTGTTGGGTGTTATCTTTCAGACTCATTTTTTATTCTCCGGATTGGCGAAAGTGAATATCGGAAACGGCACGCAAGCGTTCTGCGGCTTGCTCTGCGGTTAAATCACGTTGGGTTTCAGCCAGCATTTCATAGCCGACCATAAATTTACGCACGGTTGCGCTACGCAATAGTGGTGGATAGAAGTGAGCATGCAACTGCCAGTGACCATTTTCCTCGTCATTAAACGGTGCGCCATGCCAGCCCATAGAATAAGGGAATGAGCACTGGAAAAGGTTGTCGTAACGGCTGGTCAGTTTTTTCAGCGCGAGTGCTAAATCACTGCTCTGTTCAGCCGTCAGGTCAGTGATACGCAGTACATGAGTTTTCGGCAGCAGTAGCGTTTCAAACGGCCAGGCGGCCCAGTAAGGCACTACTGCAATCCAGTGTTCAGTTTCGACGACTGTGCGGCTGCCATCTTTAAGCTCGCGTTGTGCGTAATCGACCAGCATTGGCGAGCCATTTTCTGCAAAGTATTCGCGCTGCAATACATCTTCACGCGCCACTTCATTAGGCAGGAAACTGTTCGCCCAAACCTGGCCGTGCGGATGCGGGTTGGAGCAGCCCATCGCAGCGCCTTTATTCTCAAAAACCTGCACCCACGGGTAAGTTTTACCTAAATCCGCAGTCTGTTCTTGCCAGGTTTTCACCACTTCTTCCAGCGCATTTACGGAAAGCTGTGGCAGGGTTTTACTGTGATCTGGTGAGAAACAGATAACCCGGCTGGTGCCGCGAGCGCTTTCACAACGTAAAAGTGGGTCGCTGCTCGCTGGTGCATCTGGGGTATCCGTCATCAACGCGGCAAAATCATTAGTAAAAACAAAAGTGCCGGTATATTGCGGATTTTTGTCACCAGTAACGCGTGTGTTGCCTGGGCACAAGAAGCAATCCGGATCGTGGGCCGGTAAAGTTTCATTGGACGGAGTTTCCTGCGCCCCTTGCCACGGGCGCTTAGCGCGGTGCGGGGACACCAGAATCCATTGTCCTGTCAGTGGGTTAAAACGGCGATGTGGATGATCCACCGGGTTAAACTGCTCCATCACATTTCCTTAGTCTGGATAACCTTGAGGGTGGCGAGACTGCCAGCGCCAGGTATCATCTGCCATTTCTTGCAGAGTACGGCTGACACGCCAGTTAAGTTGTTGATCGGCTTTGGTGGCATCTGCCCAGTAAGCTGGGAGATCGCCATCTCGACGCGGGGCGAAGTGATAATTCACCGGTTTTCCGCAAGCGGTGCTGAAAGCATTGATCACATCCAACACGCTGCTACCAATGCCTGCGCCGAGGTTATAGATATGCACGCCAGGCTTGCCTTGCAGCGTTTGCATGGCGGCAACGTGGCCTTCAGCGAGATCCATAACGTGAATGTAGTCGCGAACGCCAGTGCCGTCTTCGGTTGGATAATCATTCCCGAAGACCGCCAGTGAATCACGGCGTCCTACCGCAACCTGTGCGATGTATGGCATCAGATTGTTTGGGATACCTTGCGGGTCTTCACCCATATCACCAGATGGATGCGCACCGACCGGGTTGAAGTAACGCAATAGCGCCACGCTCCAGTTCGGCTGGGCCTTTTGTAAGTCAGCCAGAATCTGTTCAACCATTAACTTGCTGCGGCCATATGGGCTGGCAGGCGTGCCGGTTGGGAAGCTTTCAACGTAAGGGATTTGCGGCTGGTCGCCATAAACTGTCGCGGAAGAACTGAAGATGAAATTGGTGACATTGGCGGCGCGCATCGCTGAAATCAGGCGTAACGTGCCGGTCACGTTGTTGTCGTAGTATTCCAGCGGTTTGTTAACCGATTCGCCGACCGCTTTCAGGCCAGCAAAATGGATCACGGCATCAATCTGGTGATCGTGGAAAATTTCTGCCAGTAGCGCTTCATCGCGAATATCACCATCAATGAACATAGGGTGTTTACCGCTGAGGCGTTCAATCACTGGCAGAACGCTGCGTTTGCTGTTGCACAGATTATCCAGAATGACTACGTCGTGGCCATTTTGTAGCAGTTGTACACAGGTATGACTGCCAATGTAACCGCTACCACCTGTTACCAATACTCTCATTTTTCGCTCCATTACGCGTATGGTATGTAATAAACATAGCATAACAGAGATGTCAAAAGTGTGACATGTGCTAAATTAGTGGAATCGCTTACACTAATGTTTCATCGACAATCATTAGCTGAAAAAATGATTATAAATCAAATGGTCATAGCGAGGGTGCTGCGGGTTATCTGAAAGTCGCTACGCTAATCCGATTGATAAAAAATGAGTAGCGGAAGCGACTTCCAACAGTGTTATTGAGCTGGTGCTAAATCGTCAATTTGATAGCGATATGCCTCGCCATCAGCCACAAAAGTGAGCCGTTTAGTGATGCACTCTGGCGCGTCTTCGGCGTGGTGAGAGACAAACAGCAACTGGGTTTTCCCTTCACCAATCAGAATATCAATGAAACGGCGTACTAGCTGGCGATTCAGCGGATCCAGCCCTTGCAGAGGTTCGTCGAGGATTAAAAGCGTCGGGTGTTTCACTAACGCCCGAGCGATCAGTGCAAGGCGCTGTTGGCCCCAGGAAAGGCTATGGAACGGTGCGTCGGCAATGGCGTTGTCCATACCGAGCATGTTCAGCCATTGGCGAGCCAGTTTTTGCTGGCGGTCAGAAACAGCCTGGTAAATGCCAATCGAATCAAAATAGCCGGAAAGCACCACATTGCGCACCGTGGTACTAACACGGTAATCAAGATGCAGATTGCTGCTGACATACCCGATATGCTTTTTGATGTCCCAGATGGTTTCACCGCTGCCACGACGGCGGCCAAACAGAGTCAGATCGTTGCTGTAACCTTGAGGATGATCGCCGGTCACCAGGCTTAATAACGTCGATTTACCTGCGCCATTTGGGCCGACTATTTGCCAGTGTTCGCCAGGATTTACCGTCCAGGACAGTTTGTGCAGGATTGGCCTGTCGTTATATTCCACCACGCCGTCACGCAGAATAATGCGCGCCTGATCCGCAGGAAGTGTGTAGCGTGCACTCGGGTCGTCTGCTTCTGGCAGTGCGACGCCCACCAGTTTTTCACTATGGGCCAGTTGTGCAATCAGCGCTTGTTCGAGCAGTTTTTGCTTTTTGCCTACTTCAATCAGCGCACAATCGGCCAGCACGCCCGCAAATTGCACAAAATCAGGAATTTCATCGAAGCGGTTAAGCACCAGCACCACGGTGTAGCCCTGGGTGCTCAGTTCACCTAATAACCCAGCGAGTTGCTCACGGGACTGCACATCCAGCCCGTCAAACGGCTCATCAAGAATAAGCAAATCAGGTTGCGGCATCAGCGCCTGACAGAGCAGCGTTTTGCGCGTTTCACCGGTCGAAAGGTACTTAAAACGGCGGGTTAATAACGGAGTAATACCAAACAGTTGCGCCAGTTTCTGGCAGCGAGCTTCATCTTTAATTTCATCCTGAATAATTTCTGCCGTGGTGCGGCCGGTATCGTCTTCGTCAGGGCTCAACAAATCAGTGTTATTACGCTGCCATTCATCGCTAACTAACTTTTGTAGTTGTTCAAACGAAAGGTGAGCAATACGGGCAAACGAGCACTGGCGCTCGCCTTTTTGCACGGGCAGGGATCCTGCAAGTGCGCGGGCCAGCGCTGATTTTCCGCTACCGTTGGCGCCGACAAACGCCCAGCTTTCACCGGCGTTAATGGTTAAATCATTGAGGGCAAGAGTTCGGGTGTCGCTAAGGTGGAAGACCCCTTGCGATATTTGCAACACAGACATATACCATCCCAGTTTTTGCAGTGATTAAACTCAGATTTACGGATTGCCTGTGTTGTTGTCAATTCACCGTTTGGTTTTAGCACAGAGTGGCGATAATCACGCGATCGGCATTAAAAAATGCTATGACTTTAGCACCTTCTACCAGACTCTGAATTTCTACCACGCTATTAGGAACCGTGGCGCACAGCGTTTGTCCGTCCGGCAATCGCACCAGAACTTCGCTCTGTTCGCCACCTTGCTGAATATTGCTGATAATGCCAGTGAGTTGGTTATCGGCGCCGCTGGCGCGTTGAGGATCCGTAGTGATTTCAACCCACGGCGCTTTAATTAACACCAGCACTTCTTTGCCTTCGCTCAAACCCAGGCGTTCGGCGCTCTGGCGCGTAATGGCGGCTTGCAAACGTGTGGCACCATCCGCCAGTAAAATATCGACATGTTGCTGCACTTGTTCGCTATCGCGATGCAATACGGTGCCGAAAAGCTGGTTACGGGCGCTGGTTTGCAAAGAAAAGCGGGAAATCGCGGCGAGCAGGCTATCGAGCGGCAATGCGTCATCACGCAGCACATCGAACGCTTTTTGCTGGATCTGCGCGAGCAATTCATACAACTGAATCAGGCGTTCGCCGTAACGCGTCAATATTGCACCACCGCCGCCTTTACCGCCGGTCGCTCGCTCAACTAATGTCTCGTCGCTTAACTGATTCATCTCGTTGATAGCATCCCAGGCACTTTTGTAGCTAATACCTGCGAGTTTGGCACCCTGGCTAATTGAGCCGGTATGTTGTATTTGTTTAAGCAGCGCGATACGACGTGGATCGGCGAACAGCCGCTGTTGGAGTTTCAGCGTGAGTAAAATTTCAGCCTGCATAACCGCTCCGCAATAGTAAAAACGTCATTTTCTTCTATTGCGGCGGGATGAGCAAATGGCACAAAAGGAGAGTGCGTTTTTCTGTCAGGTCGTTAGAATACTCGTTCTCACTTTTGTTGGAGGCATCCATGTTAGAGTTACTAAAAAGCTTGGTGTTTGCCGTGGTCATGGTGCCAATCGTTATGGCGGTGATCCTCGGTCTTATCTATGGATTGGGTGAAGTCTTTAACGTCTTCTCAAAAGTCGGTCACAACGACCAGCCGAAACAACACCATTGATTTTCTAAGATTTCCCTAACGCCCGCATCAGCGGGCGTTTGCTTTTTTATCTTCCCTTCATAAATTCAGCAACGGTAGCGCCGCAGGTATCTGCGACAGCAGGTACAACACCAACCCGATTGAACCGCCAACCAGCGTGCCGTTAATGCGGATAAACTGTAAATCCTTACCGATATTCAGTTCAATTTGCCGTGACATATCCTGAGCATCCCAGCTTTTGACCGTGTCGCTAATATGGCGAGTCAGGAAGATGGCGAACTCCGGTGCCATTTTTTGCACTGCCTGCTCCAGATGCTCATTCAGTGAAGTGCGTAGCGCACTGTCAGCAATCAGCGTTTCGCCCAACCACTGCCCGGCCTCTGCAATTCGCTGCTTCACGCGCGAATCTTCAGAATTGACGTCCACTTTCAGCCATTGGCGCAAATCCCCCCACAGTTCGCCCAGATAGCGATTGAACGCCTCATCTTCTTTCAGATAATTTTTGATGCTGTCGGCTTTTTCAGCCATTTGTGGCGAGTTTTTAAGATTGTCGATGAGCTTTAACGTCGCGCGATCAAAAGCCTGGCGGATCTGATGCCCCTGATCATGGCTCACGTCATCCAGAAACGAATTAACTGCACTGGAAACCAGATCGGCACTATGTTCCCCCAGCCATTCTGTTGGCAGGAGTTTGGCCTTACGTGGATGCTCTGTTTCCAGCCAACGTACAATCTGGCGGGCAATAAAAGCCCGCGTGCTTTCACGTTTTATCAGCGTCAGCATCTGGGCAATAACCGAGTCGAGCAGTTCCTGATGGCGGTTATTTTTAGTCAGGCTTTCCAGCAGCAGGGCACTTGAATGTGTCAAATCGACTTTATCGATGGCCTTGTGAACGGCCTGGCGGATTAAACGCTGAATACGGGTGTCATCCGTCAGGTCTAAAAAACCGCTCATCACTTGCAACAGATGTTGCCCGACACGCTGTGCGTTGTCGGGTTTGCTGAACCACTGGCCAATCATCTGTGCCGGTTCATGGCGACGAATTAGCGCAATAAGGGATTGGGTATCGAGGAACTTTTCTTGCACGAAGATACCCAGATTCTCGCCAATTCTGTCTTTATTGCGCGGGATAATCGCCGTATGGCGGGAGATAAAGGGAATCGGTACGCGATGAAACAGTGCTGCAACGGCAAACCAGTCAGCCAGTGCGCCCACCATGGCCGCTTCGGCGATAGCTTTTAAACCGCTAACCCAAAATCCCGGTGGCAAAAAGAGGGTGGCCACAAACGTTACAGCGGCAACCAGCAGTAAGGACAGCGCAAGGCGCTTGGTACGTTTTAGTTCAGCTATTTTCTCCATTCGCTAAGCATAGAACGGTGAGGGCGGAAGCGGTAGGGCAAGTTTGTATGGTGATTTCTTCCGTAGAGAAGCGCGCTTATTTTTACCACCTAAATTTTCCGCGACTTCAGTTTGTTATAAGAATCTTCCTGTAAGCAACTTGATCGGGATGCTTATTTAAATAATACTGTGTTTATATACAGTATGTGTTGGTG
>NZ_JAHWLU010000118.1:0-14903 GCF_022134725.1 Buttiauxella sp. S19-1 | reverse complement strand
GCCCACGGTTACCCGGGAGCGCATTCTATTTATTACCCACGCGCGCCTGGGAAATGTTAGCCGGTAGTTTGGTGTGGTGGCTAACTCGCCAACATTCCATGCCGCAGCAACTTGCCCGCGTGTTAGAGTTTATCGGTTTTATATTAATGGCACTGTCGGTGACATTATTTGATTCTTCCCGACCATGGCCCGGTGTTTATGCCATGGTGCCAGTAATGGGTGCGATGTTAGTTTTAATTGCTAATCGCCAGCAGTCTATTTTTACATCCAATATCATCGCCCGCCAAATCGGCGCCAGTTCTTACTCTATTTACCTTTGGCATTGGCCCTTAGTGGTCGCGTTGACCTATGCCAGCAAGCAGTACCATCCTGGCTGGATTGTGGCGGGAATAATATTGAGTGTGTTACTGGGTAAGGCTTCTTTACTCCTGGTAGAAAACCCGGCCCGTAAAGTACTCGCTTCGGTATCGCCCGGTAAGCAAAATTGGGTATTAGGAGCGGCCGTGATGTGTACCGTATTACTGGCTGTGGGGGCTCGTTATCAACAACTGGAGAACCGTATTAATCCGGCGATTGAAATGGCGATGACTCCGAAGCTTAACAACGCTTCCCGTATGCAAGATTGCCTTCTTACGCCTGGCGAAGGTAGTGAGTCGCCGAAATGTAGTTATGGCGAAGGTGAACTAACAGCTATTGTATTAGGTGATAGCCATGCAGGTATGGTGGCATCTGTTATTGCTGATGTTGCACCCGGCTCTGTTATTGAGATGGATTATGCCAGTTGCCCGACTGTATTAGATTTTAAACGAAGGGAAGATATTAATGATGATTGTAAAACTTTTAATGATAAAGCCATTCAATTACTAAATCACGAGTACAAAAACAAACTGGTCTTTATTGCTAACAGAAGTTCTCTTGCTCTCCTTGGGCAAAATGAAAAAGATGCTTTTTTTAATATCCCGATGGGATACTTTGACACCCCAAATGATCGACCAAACCCAAATTTAAATAAACAGTTTACAGCGCAATTAATAAAAACCATGTGTGCCATTGAAAACAGCCAAAGGGTATTTTTAGTTCGCCCAATCCCTGAGATGGCAATGGATGTTCCCAATACCATGGCCAGAGCGCTTATGTTTGGCAACCCCGCCCGCGATATATCTATTTCACTGAAAGAATATCAGCAACGTCAAAAGGTGATTTGGGATGCGCAAGATGAGGCCGCGATGCAGTGTGGGGTCAAAATTCTCGACCCTCTACCTTATCTTTGCCACAGTGGTCGTTGCTGGGGTAACCAGGGTGGTCAACCGCTCTACTCTGATGATAATCATCTAAGTGAGTTTGGAAGTCAGTTATTGATACCGATGTTCCGACAAGCATTTGAACCAGAGGAATATACCGAGCTGACTAAATCACCGGGGAATGGATAGATATGCCGATGAAGTCGATACCCATCCCATCGCAATAGGAGCTGCATCGTGACTGCGCCTAACCTCTGGCATTCACAGTGTGCGTAGCGTCTCGGCTACATACTGTTGTTAGGCGCAATACCTGGTCTCATACCGGTTTGATGTTCTGATTCATCCGGAAGAGGTTCGTCGGGTCGTACTTATTCTTGAGTTCCACAAGTCGGTTGTAGGTTGCACCGTAAGCAAAAGCGATACGGTCGCTCTCCTCCTGGGTGAGGAAATTGATATACGCACCGCTGCTGGCAAACGGTTGTGACTTAGCGAAGAATTCGCGCGCCCAGGCGATGCAGTGTTCATCCTCGGCGGCTGACTCCCAGCGACCGTGCACATTCATCACGTAATTGGCATCCCGGCTTGAGTAGGCCATAGCATCGGGCGCGACGCTTGCTGTCTGGCCTCCAATCGTCCCGATGAAAATCTCACACTGAGGTGATGGCAATCTGGCAGCGTATTCGATGATGGCATCGATAACGCCCTCACTGAGTTGCGAGAAGTTATGTGACTTCCAGTAATTGCGCGCCCCCTTCGACAATAGCGGGTCGAATGCCTGCTGCCAGGCGATATAAGGCTGAACTCCGATATGCTCGCCAAGCACCGTGCCGAACTCACGTAGCGGCTCGATAAGCTTCTCGCCCTCTTTAGGGTCACCCACATAGCACAGCGCCAGCGCGACCATCTCTTTCCCGTGAACGTCGTCGGGCAAGAACGGAAGTGGAGGCGCCTTACGCGTGACCATCCAAACATTGAGCTCTTCCGGCATCGTCTCGGTGAACCGGGCGAACTGCGAGATAACAAGTTTTGCCTGAGAGAACGGAAAGACGATAAGCCCACTCAGCACGTTCGGCCCTACGGGATGGAGCTGGAATTCGAAGCGAGTCACAACTCCGAAATTGCCACCCCCGCCCCGCAGCCCCCAAAAGAGATCCGCATTTTCTGTTTCGCTGGCGTGAAGTTGGCTGCCATCTGCGGTGATAACCTCCGCGGAGACCAGATTATCTATAGTCATACCGTACTTGCGACTCAGCCAGCCGAACCCCCCACCGAGTGTCAGGCCGGCCACACCGGTGGTCGAGTTGATGCCCAGGGGCGTGGCAAGGCCATGTGCCTGCACTACCTCATCAAAGTCGCCCAGGGTGCAGCCTGGCTCGACGCTGGCCCTTCTGGTGGAGAGATCCACTTGCACTTTCTTCATCAGTGAAAGGTCGATCATCAAACCGTCGTCGCACACGGCATTGCCCGCGATGTTGTGCCCTCCTCCACGGATTGAAATGAGGAGATTTTGCGTTCGTCCAAATTCGATGGCCTGCATGACATCCTCAGGTGAGATGCAGCGTGCTATCAGTGCAGGTTTACGGTCGATCATGGCATTCCAGATCTGGCGAACCTCGTCGTAGCCAGCCTCGTCAGGAAGAATCACTTCCCCCAGAAAATGGCTTTTGAACTCGTCGATATTTACCTTTAGTAACTCCTTCATGATTGTCTCCTGGCTTTGAATAACCCTACTAATTATGGTTGATTTCCTGAGCGCTGATGCTTTGAAGGGTATTTATTGGGAAGTGTTTTGCTCTGGCCTGAATCAGAGTCAACACCGGATTATTCATCTAGCTGAGACGGGATTTTCTTGATGGAATAGGTTTGATTTTGATAGCGCCTGATGGCGAATATTTGCCCCCCCTAAGGGGCTGATATGAATGGCTGAGCAAAGCCTGCAAGATTAATTAAGCCGGATAAGCGTCGACGCCATCCGGCCTTGATTACAACCGGTTAACTGATACGGGCGAATCCGGCTTCCAGATCGGCAATCAGGTCGTCAATATCTTCCAGCCCAATATGCACTCTGATTAGCGTTCCGCTAAAATCGACATTTCCTGCAGGGCGAATACTGTTCAGCTCCTCCGGCTGATTCGCCAGAACTAACGACTCAAATCCACCCCAGGAATAGGCCATGTGGAACAATGAGAAGTTATCGAGGAAATTAGCCATCTGTTCGTCAGTCAGTCTCTTTTTCAGTACAAACGAGAACAGACCCGAGCTACCAGCAAAGTCACGCTGAAAATATTCATGGCCTGGACATTCAGGTAATGCAGGATGATTCACCCGAGCGACTTCCGGTCTTGCCGACAGCCAACGGGCGATATGAATACTGCTCTCCTGATGCTGTTTAAGACGCACCGCCAGCGTGCGTAATCCACGGCTACCGTTGTAAGCCGTGTCGGCGTCCAGCGTTTGTCCCATCAGATAGGAGTTCTCACGCAGACGATCCCAGCAACGGGCGTTAGAGACTGCCGTACCCAGCATGCCGTCTGAATGGCCAATGGTGTACTTAGTACCCGCCTGAATGGAAATATCCACCCCAAAATCCAGTGCTTTAAACAACACGCCCGCCGCCCAGGTATTATCGATCATGATGACGATCTCCGGACTCACCGCGCGGATTGCCTTCACCATCCCCGGTACGTCCTGGACTTCCATAGTGATTGAACTCGGCGACTCCAGGAACACCACCTTAGTTTCTGGGCGGAGAAGGTCAACAATGCCAGCGCCAATCAGTGGATTGTAATATGTGGTTTCAACGTTGAATTTACTCAGGATCTTATTACAGAAATCCTGGGTTGGTTCATAAGCCGCCCCCGTCATCAGAATATGGTCACCACTTTGTACAAATGCCAGAATTGCATTGGTTACCGCTGCTGCACCGCACGGATAAAGCGCGCAGCCCACGCCACCTTCCAGTTCGCTCATTGCCTGCTGAAAGGCAAAGTGCGTGTAGGTTCCGCGACGGCCGTAAAACAGTTCACCGTTAGCGCGATTGGCCGTAGCAAACTTTTTATCTTTCACGGTATCGAACACCAACGAAGAAGCGCGCTGGATAACTGGATTCACCGCCCCTTGGGTAAAACGTTTGTCGCGTCCGGCGACGACCAGTTGAGTTTCAAGCTTAATTGCGTCTTTCATAACATCTCCTGTTCTTTAATCCGTGTGAAAACCTATACAACAGCGGCAGTAGAGCTAATTTCGGCGTTGGTCTGCTTTTTACCAGCGAACCGCTCGACAATCTGTGCCGCATTCAAATCGTGGATAACATTAATCAGCGTGGCTGGTGCATCCGTAATCGTGCCCAGCACCACCAGCATCGGGATCGCTTCCATCGGTAGTCCTAGCGTGGTGACAATAAAGATCTCTCCCAGAAACGCACCACCCGGTACGCCGCCGACGATAATGGCGGAGAGGACAGCAATCAGCATTGTCAGGAAGAAAGTCTCGGTGGTGAATTCCATTCCCAGCACGGAATAGATAAAGACAATTTTCAACGCGGCAATCATCGCCACGCCGCCTTTATTGAGATTGACCAGCAGCGGAATGGACACATCAACGATTTCCGGGTTAATCCCCATCGCTTTACCGGCGCGCAGCGTAACGGGTAGCGTACCCAGTGAAGAACAGGTGCCCAGCGCAGTTGCCGAAGGTTCAATCGCATTACGCCAGAAGGCTCTGACCGCAGGAATTCCGCCACCGATGTATGAATAGAGAATAGAGCCGAAAATGAAGTAGACCAGCGTGGCAACCATAAACAGGCCAATCGCACGGGCAAAGGTTAACAACAGGGCAGAATCCTGACTGGCCATCGTTGCGGCGAAATAGCAGCCAAGGCCTATCGGTGCCACTTTCATAATGATTGAAACGATTTTCATGATGACGGTATTGGCATCTTCCAGCAGCAATGCAATACGTTTACCCGCCTGCTCCGACTGCCCAATCGCAACGCCTGCAATAATCGCCATTACGATCAGCGCCAGAATATTGGACTTTGAGAACAACCCGATAAAGTCATTCGTGGTGATCATACTGACAAAATCCATCTTTCCACTGCCCGCCTGCACGGATTGTGAGAGATCGATAGTGACGCCCTGCGCGGGGTTATACCATAGCGCCAGCGCCACAATCCCGGCAGCAGGAATAAAGGCCATCGAGATAGAAACAATGAAGATAATCGCCATAATACGTCCCAGCCTTTTCAGGTCGGTCATACTGGCGATAGAAGACATGACGCTGATCCCTACCAGCGGCACAATAATCATAAACAACAGGTTTAAAAATATCTGCCCTATTGGCTGGAGTGTACTTGCAAACGTTGGGGCGTATATACCTAACAACCCACCAATAACCAGTGCAATTAATAAAATAATAGACGATCTGTAGGGTTCAAGTCGTGACCACATAACCGGTACCTTTTAATTAAAATTATATTAAATGAGATTAAATTCACAATTTGATGACTTTCTTTTTCGCCTCCTTATATTTTGTGACGTAACTCACTTAAGTTGCTATTTTTTCATTTTGCCAGCAAGTTGTTTCCTGTGATTCAATAGTTACATGTTTAAAATGCGAATGTAACGGCCTATTTGTACCGTTTTTGCAAATCACTTGTGAATAAAAGGAAAGTATGGGGACGCCGATTTCACTGAAGCATTTAGAGTTTTTCGTCAAAATCATCGATTGCGGAGGATTATCTGAAGCGGCTACTCAGCTTAACGTATCGCCTTCAGCGGTAAGCAAAAGCCTGACGGCCATGGAGGATACGCTGGGTACAACATTAATTAAACGTACCACCCGCAGTATCACCTTGACCGATGCCGGGCAATATTTATTTAACCGCGCCAATAAATTACTACAAGAATTTGATGAAACTCTGAATATAACATCCGGTTATTATCACCGCCCACATGGTGAATTACGGATAACCTGTTCCATCGCTTTCGGTTATTCCCGCCTGGTGAATCTGGTGGATAAATATCGCTCTCAGTTTCCGGATGTGAATCTGTATATCGATCTCAACGATAACTTCGTCAATCTTAACGAAACAGATTTCGACATCGCGCTGCGCATCTCAACTGCACCACCGCAAAACTACGCAATGCGCAAGCTGGTGCCAATCCGCTGGGCATACTGCGCATCGCCCAGTTACCTGGCTAAAAAAGGGATGCCCCAGCGCCGTAGCGACCTGGTGGATCATGATTGTCTGGTTTACCCTGGCCTCACGCCGGTGCTGAAGGTCGCAGACGAACAGGATCGCCTGCACCAGTTGAAACTAAATATGCCAATCCAGGCCAACAGCAGCCTGGTGCTGTTGAAGGCTGTATTAGAAGATCAGGGCGTGGCGTATTTACCCACCTATCTGATTGGTGATCATATTCAAAAAGAAGAACTCACCCCGCTGATGCTCGACAGTATCATCACCTGCGAAACCCACGCTCTGTATGCGCTGTATTTTCCCAGCAAGTACAGTAATCCCAAGGTACGATCTTTTATTGATTTTATGGTGGCGGAACTCGGTCCTTTACCCGTATGGGACAACTGGATCCCGGGATGATTTCTCCGTCCTAAAAAATGGCAGGCTCCCATTAAAGGGAGCCGTTAACTTGCCAGATGAAACATCCTGTCTGGTGATAAAACGTTATTTATAGAGAGTCGCGGTTCCGTACACGCCCTGGTTATTATCGAAAGCAGAAGTGACGGTATAGGCGCTTGCGCCTTGTTGAGTGGCTTCAGCACGCAACTTGGCGTCCAGCTCATCAATGGTGCTGGCTTTTGCTGAAACTGAGCCCATCTCCTGTTTTAGTGTGGTCCCGTTTGGTAGCTCCTGGGCTGGGGCGGCTTGGGTGATTAAAGGGAGTGCAGCAAGGGTGACTACCGCAGAAAAATACAATAACTTTTTCATCATCACATCCTCATTAACTGAAATACAAAATAACCATTTAAAGTTTAGGTGTAATGAGGGAAATGAGGAGTTCTGTTGGACAGATTGGACTCAAAATAAATGCTCTTCAACTATGCCGATCCGCTTAGAAAACCAGTGTCCATGCGATATCCCTGTGATCCAAGAGCCGCTGAGCAAAGCGAATAGACACGAGAATCAATTGTAAGTATCCGTTTAAACGGACCATACACTTTTAGATATTATCCGACATACTGATAGTGTTCTCAGGAGATCCTGTTTAACGGCTATTTCAAGGCAGGAGACAATCATTAGCGACTTAGTCTCTTTTGCAGTAATGCTGACAACATTACTTATCTTTAGCTTTAACGACACTGCATACGCGGCGGACAAAGCAGCTGTGGCGGCGGCTTTTTCGCAGAGTTCAGCCATGACAGATCCCATTATTCTCTCCCTGCAACATTTTGAACAAATCCAGTCATACCAGGTTACGGTGCGCTCCCGCTCGCCTCAGGATGAACCTAAAATCATTCGCTATAGCTATCGTAAACCGGGCTATGTACGGATGGATTTTACTACGCCACATTCCGGCGCCGTCCTCATCTATAACCCGGTCAGTGGCAAAGTTAAGTTGTGGCCATTTGGATTGGGAACATTTCCTGTTTTGAATCTGTTGCCAACAGATTCACTAATACAAGATGGTAATGGTCATCGGGTGGATCAATCAGACTTAGGCGTTCTGCTGAATAATATTCGTCGTCTGCAACATGGCGGTACAACAGCCACTATTGGTGACGAGATAGTAACGGGCAAATCGACATTGCACTTATCCGTGGCCGGCCCTGAGGGAAAGACCGTCGATGCTGTTCACCAATATGAGATTTGGTTAGATAAGCAATCTGGATTTCCCATCAAAGTAGTCAGTTACGCCCCGGATGGAAAATTACTGGAAACCGTCTTCATGGATGCAATGGTTATCAACCTCCATTTCCCCTCTGCTTTTTTCGCGCCGTAATGGGAGCTTTGCTCTATGGCTGACTATAAATTTTGCACCATCTGGCGGGTCGAAGCTTCTGTATCGGAGGTATGGGATATTCTTTGCCATCCGGACCTGTGGCCTGAGTGGTGGGGAAGTCTGGAGCAGATTATTGAGTTAAAGAAAGGTGATATTCAGGGGATTGGCGCTTTGCATCGTTATACCTGGAAAGGTGTGCTCCCCTATCGCATCACCTTTGATATCCATGTATTAAATATTACGCCCTTTTGTCTTTTAGAAGGGGAAGCCAGTGGCGAGGTTGAAGGACGTGGAGTATGGTCTTTTTCTGACAATGGAGTGGATACAATCGTCAGGTATGACTGGAATATCCGGACTAACACCCGATGGATGAACTACCTCGCGCCGCTGGCAGCACCCATTTTCCGCTGGAACCACCATATGGTGATGCGCGATGGAGCAAAAGGGCTGGCCCGCAAATTAGGGACTCGTGTCGAAGTATATTGATGAAGCGACTCTTTCAAAAATAAGAGGTAAATAATCTTTGAATACAAATAATTATGGTCAGACCGTTGGCTTTTCCTTACCGGACTGGCAGCCTGCACCTTTCCCTAAGCAGTGCATAATTCGCGGCCAACATTGCCATCTCTTACCTCTTGAAATCAGCCATTGCGAAGCCCTTTTCGAGGCATTTTCTGTGGCAGAAGATGACAGAGACTGGACCTGGCTTGGCGCAGAAAAGCCAGCTTGCTTACAGGACATGATGTTCTGGATTAAAAATAAAATCGAAGACCGCAACCTGGTGACATGGGCCGTGACAGAGATAAAAAGTGCCCGTCCGGTTGGGGTTGTCTGCTTTAACAATATTGATACGGTTAATGGTGTGCTGGAAATAGGGCATGTTACCTGGTCACCACTTATGCAACGAACCGTACTGGGAACGGAAGCCATTTATCTTTTGCTGAAGAATGCCTTCTGCATTGGCTATCGTCGTGTTGTCTGGCGCTGTGATTCACTAAATCTGGCTTCAAGAAATGCTGCCGAAAGAATGGGATTCATATTTGAAGGGCGATTCCGTCAGGCTATGACCCGTAAGCAACGTAACCGTGATACTGACTGGTTATCTGTTATCGATATTGAATGGCCGGTCATAGAAAAGGCTCTTACAGACTGGCTTTCGCCTGATAATTTTACGGAAGACGGTACGCAGAAGCTGAAGCTTGAAACTTATTTTCGCAGCAACAAACCTTGAACCACTTATTTTGTCTTCAAGGTAAGCAAGACGGCCTTTCCGTAGTACGGCGAGTGTGGACGGGCCGTCATGAAGAATGAATGGAAACTGCCGCTGGAGGTAAAAGGTCATTGATGATATTGGTGAAGTGTAATGCATTCACTTAGGGACAGAATAAAGGTCCGTAGCTCCTGCAATTATGCCCCCTTTTCGCTTATGTTTTTTCCAGAGTATGCGTAGTCCTCTTTTGGCACCAAACAGGAAAAATAATGCCATCAGACTGCTATAAGCAAGGGGGGGACTTGATTGTATGGGAAGATTAGGTTCTCTGTAGCTTCATATGCAACAAAGGGTATGGCCTGCCCTGGCCGTCAACTTCAGAACGACCTACAGTTTCAAAACCATGTTTTTTATAAAAGGTAACAGCCTGAGGATTCTGTTCGTTTACGTCGAGTTCATCAGCGCCTTGCTCGTCGATAGCATGTAACAGGAGTAATTTCCCGATGCCTTTTCCACGTTGACCTGCATCCACAAAGAGCATTTCAATGCGATTTTCGCTTACCCCTGTAAAGCCCACGATCGAACTGTCACAGCTAAGACGAGCGCACGTAATAGTCAGACCTGGAAGATACGTATGCAGTATCAGGGGGCATAGCGCCTGAATATCCTGTTCCTGTAAAAAATCATGCGTAGCACGTACGGATGATTCCCAGACCTTCAGTAATATCGGGTAATGAATTTGGGTACCCACTTCCATATTTATCATGATCTTATAATCCGTTAATTGTCATCGTATCGCCATGATAGCTGTGTGGTATTATTTGTCACTGTGTGGCGTGCATTTGTCCGCGTCTGGCTCGCAGCAGACTGAAGAGACAACAAGTCTGCACTGAGTGAGGAGCGGAAGTTGTGGCTAATCATTAATCATCTCAACTTTCGACTTAAAAGTTACAATAACCTCTCTAACCACTCGGCAAATACCTTTACCTTACGGGAGAGGTGGCGGTGCGGATAAAGAAGTGACAGCTGACGAGGTGGGACGGGATAGTCTGTCAGTACTTCTACCAGGCGGCCACTGTTGAGGTAAGGTTGTAAAAAAACATTCATCCCCTGTAATATTCCCAGCCCTGCCAGACCCGCGGCGATATAGGCTTCGGAGTTATCCAATACAAGCTTACCGGAAAGGTTAATTTCTGCTTTGCCCCCTGGTGTCTGAAATGTCCACGGCATAATTTGCCTGCTGCTGCTGTTAATCCAATTGACGGCCTGATGCTGCCGCAACTCCTCCAATGTTTCAGGCGTACCATGTTCTGCAAGATAAGCCGGGCTGGCGCACGTCGTCATTTTAATGGAGCCCATCTTCCGGGCGATGTAGTCGCCATCATCCAGTTCCCCGACTCGCAGCACGCAGTCCAGGCCATCGCGCAGCATATCCCGGCGACGATCCGAGCAGCTCAGTATGATTTCGATATCAGGATGCTCACGGTAAAAATCGGGCAAATTTGGCACGACGAGTAAAGCCGCAAAAGCGATTGGCATATCCACGCGCAACTGCCCACGCAAAACACGGTCGGCGGTAAACGACTCCAGTAGATCATCCGTTTGGGCCAGTAAGGGTTTACTGCGGCGGTAAAATTCTTCCCCCTCTGGCGTCAGGTTAATTCGCCGCGTCGTGCGCTGCATTAATCGAATGCCGCTGTGTTGCTCGAGTTGTTGCAGAGCTTTGGTGACAGCAGGACGATGGATTTGCAGATTCTCCGCCGCCTGCGTCAGGCTGCCTGACTCAACAATTTCGATAAAAATTCTAATAGATTCAAAGAGATTAATTTGCATCGCTTATTTCTTTCGCAGGAGTGGTAAGAGTCGTTAATTCGCAACCCGATAACCACATTGTTACTGATTTCGTAATAGTGATGAACTGTTTTTACTATTTTTCTAAACAATACTCCGATCTACACTCTCCCCATTCCGAAACCTGGGCGGCTGTGTAGCGCCATTTCGAAACATAAAAACTCTTTAAGGCCGCCGTATCAGGCTGCCGGACCTCTTTATTAAGGACATTACGCCATGCAAAATAACCGTATCTGCCAAATTTTGGGCATAGAAAAGGCGGTCATTCAGGGGCCATTATCGTGGTTGACCGATGCCCGTTTAGTCGCCGCTGTCAGCAACGCTGGAGGATTAGGCGTGCTGGGGCCAAACGCAGGTTTAACGGCAGAAACCGCAGTCTCTACGCCACATGAAACCGCCGAAAAAATGCGTGAAGAAATTCGTAAAACCAAAGCGCTCACAGAAAAACCTTTTGGCGTCAATCTGATCCCGACACCTGAAAACGACATATGGACTCCGCCAATCTTACAGGTGATAAAAGAAGAAGCGGTGAAAGTTGTGGTTTATACAGGCTATGGCGAAGGTGCGGTGATCCCCGCATTGTTTGACGAACTGAAAGACGCGGGCATCAAGATTATCTACCGCGATATCAACCCTACCCCTGAAAACACCCGCCTCGCCGAAGCCGCCGGGGCAGATATTATTGTCGCCACCGGTTTTGACGAAGGCGGAACCTTGCCAGGCAAGGCGCTGGGAACATTTTCAATCGTTCCGCTGATTGCCGATGCCGTGCAAAATGTCCCGGTACTGGCCGCCGGAGGTATCACCGATAACCGTACCGCCAGAGCAGCTCACGCCCTTGGGGCAAGCGGGGTTTTTGCCGGTTCCATTTTTATCAGTACCGAAGAAAGCCGCGTACCGCAGTCAGTGAAAGACAAAATCATCAATTCTGACGGACTCGATATGCTGCTTTTCCGCACCATGCCCGATTACTATCGTTCATTGCCCGGTAAGCTGGCAGAGAAACTGGTGCAAATGGATAAAGCGGGAGCCAGTAACGAAGAGCTTGGAAAAACCATGGGCGGGTTACGCGGTTTGCGTATAGGGATGCTCGAAGGGAACACCGATGAAGGCTATATATCACTGGGTACCGGCATCGGCAGTATTCGAGATATTAAAACCGTAGCTCAAGTGGTTAATGCATTAGCAATATGACCGCTTCCCGCAGTTTACGGCGGGGTTTACTATTTTATATGCCCTGAAGCTGCAGTTTTTATCCGGAGAATGAGTCTGTTCAGGGATATTGAATTTGTTGGCTTCCCTACCGCCGCTTCAAGGGTATTGTTCTCTTCACGGTTGATGGACACATTAGAATTTCGGTAACTTCCGCTTCTGGTACGAAGCTGCTGCGACCACGCTTTAGGACTGCTATGAGCGAGGAGCGGTCGCTTAGCTTGCGGCAGAAATGGCATGGAGGCATCTCGACTATTCGTGGCTATTCGCAAAGAATTTGATAACTTGAGTCCCCCATCACCTTAGCGTGCGATCAGATTAATAAAGGAATGACTAATGAAAGCAAGGGTGCTTTTAAGTCTGTTATTTTTGGCAATGTCATTTAATGCCGCTGCATCTACTCAATTCAAACCTGCGGTCTTAAATGCTGCTCTTTTGTTCGAACATGATGCAACAACCGGGAACGTAAAACATAGCCTCCAGTGGATCCGAGATGTTGACGGTAAACTGCAGGTTATGACAGAAGTTAGATATGATCGCAGCGGGTGCTTTACTAATATCAATATGGTTGATAAGGCCAGTGACCGAGAGTTCCATTTGGTAAACAACGATGGCGTACTAACCTCTTTTAAAGGCCAGCGTATTACCGGGAAAATCAATAAACACTGCGAAATCACTGAATTTGAGAATGAAACGGGCAAATATGTGCTCAGCTATAATGTGCGCGGGTTGCTTGAAACAATCATAGACAGAGGCACGGGAGAAGTTGTAGAACGATATGAATATCACAATAGCCAATTCCCTGTACGCATAAGAAACTACAAAGACCAAAAGGACAAGCGCATCTTTTACCCATCCGGAAGCGCGCAATTTCTTGATTCAGAAGTCGCATCAAAAAGAGGGGAGCTAACTGTCCGGGTGAAGCAGAGCTGTGCTTACACCCCAGATGGCAATGTAGATAAATGCTCGCTGATAACTTCCACTAATGACGACTACCGCGGCTCAATCCTCATCTGGATTTCTAATCACGAAACGGAATATTTCTGAATGTATTAAAAATGGTTGAGTCAACACAACCTCATCCATGTAATGGCGCATTAAGCTTGTTCACTTACACAGATGCGTTAACTTCCGCTCTTGGCACGAAGCCGCCCGAAGGGTGCGCACAGACTGCTATGAGCGAGGAGCGGAAGTTATATGTGATCATCGATAGCCAAGAAGCACTCCAGCCAACTAAAAGAATGACTACCAAAGCAGTGGCGATTCAATTTTGCCTTTTGGATAATGCCTGTATGTTGGATAGCTCGGTTATAGGATGAATTAATGTCTCATTCGTCATCAAGAAGAAGAGTTTTAGATACAGCAGGCCCCCTTGCACACAGAGCGTCCCACGCACGGAGTTGCGCTAACCACGTGGCGAATAGGCTGGGAATTACCCGAAGTGAGCTTTTGAAAAAAATTGAGGAGGATTCCGGGGCAAGTCTGGTATCACCGCTTACTGAAGAAGAGCTGATGAAAGCGTTCCATTATATGGAAAACCTTTAGATTTTGGCCGTTAGGAGCGATAAGCGGAAGTTGGCACTTTTGTTCCCACAAGAGTGGCTACTGAAACAGTCGCAATTCACTTTGCTGACTTTGGTTTGTGACAAAGGAGTCAGTGGATACTGAAATGAACGAGGTATCTGCCATATTGTGCTTCAATGACAAACTCTTCGTGCAGGGAGCCATACCACACTGGTGGGCTGGTGATAAGAGTAAAGAACTCTGCAATACCGGTCATTTCATTGAGAGCATCTGTAAAATTGGCGAGGAGGTTCTGCTTGAGTGAGGAAGGAAGAAGTTGCATTTCCTCATGCTCAAAGAACCATAAAGCTACTGTCTCCATAAATATTTTTTGAGAGCATGCTTTAAGTTGTGGGTGCCAGTATGCGGACGGAAACTTATCTGTGATGGATGAGTGATACATCGCCAAAGACGTCAGCATGCTGTCACTTTCCTCAAGTTTAATCACAAAATAGTCTGATATGCGGTTTGCCGCATCATTCATACAGCCTACAGCCCGCATAAATCCTGTAAGTCGTTCCGCATATTTATCCATTTTTCCTCTCTAAGCGTGTTGCCCTATCTGAATTCATGAATATAACTACATATCAAGAGTAACGTTTCAGGACATTACAACATGTCTACAGGTACCCATGTTAAACAGAGCGAGGGGATAGTAAAACCTTGAACCGCCCCAAATGACCAAGACAAACTGCTGTAACAACTTCCGCTTTTGGCACTAACCTGCCGATAAATTGATCTCTGTCGGCTAAGAGCGAGGAGTGGAAGTTTTCCATCACTCTCACAACTGATGGCGGACGCCCCCATGGCAGGACAGGAGGTGTTGTCACTCAATCCATCCAAGGTACAGGCTCACCAATATAAGTG